>DAOVVQ010000172.1 GCA_030637065.1 Planctomycetota bacterium | reverse complement strand
TGGTTGCGAGTCTTTCATCAGCGTTTCATATGGATTTGCTCCTGTAATACTAAAGCCCTTTGCCTTGCCTTCGAGCGGAACAATCATACGCACCGGAATCCGATAATCTTGTCCAGGCCACCATTCGGCGACATTGATTTCGATTAGCTTCTGTCGCGTCGTGCCTGTCACCTCGTCCACATGCCAGTCCTGCAGCGTTTTTATATCCAGCGTGCTTTCGTCAAGGATCTCTTCGGTATTGAATATGTCGCATTTCTTACCAGAATCCTCCGCAAAATCGGCGGCAGACGCTGCGCCAATCATAAGAGACGCGAGAATAACCAACGATGCTATTATTTTAATTCTATTCATTGTCTTTTCCTTTGCAGATTTGGGCGTAACTCACTAAGCGTTATTCGAGATTTCCCATTTGGTCTCTCATGAGGCCGTTCTTTCTCCAACTAAGCTGGGATTTCCCATTTACACGGCTAAAAAGCATACTTTTCTCCGTACGACACCGATAATTCTACAATAATCTACCTGAACTGTCAAGAGAATCCTTTTCTGAGGCGGTTTACCTGCAAATTCATACCAAAGATCAGATCTTTAGACCCGTACAGCTTAAAAATCCTGTTTTTGTGCAGACCTTGACCGCTCTGGCCTTCACAAATCCTAACTCCTTGACAGGGGCGTGCAGGTTTTATAAGTTATTGTTGCCAGAAACAGGCTTATACAGCAGTGTTTTTTGAGGATGGATAAATGAAGCGACGGGATTTTTTGAAGACAGCGGCGTTTGGTGCGTTGGGTTTTTGCAGCAGTGCTTTGGGCGGACAGGACCGGCGAGGCCGGCAGGGGGGGCGAGCGGCGGCCCCCAGGCCGAATATATTGTTTTGTATTGCTGACGATGCGTCTTATCCCCACATGGGCGCTTACGGCTGCGATTGGGTCGAGACGCCCGCGTTCGACAGGGTCGCCAGAGACGGGATCCTCTTTACGCGGGCCTATACGCCGAATGCCAAATGCGCACCTTCGCGGTCGTGCATCCTGACGGGCCGCAATTCCTGGCAGCTCGAGGAGGCGGCGAACCACTGGCCGGATTTCCCGGCGAAGTTTAAGACGTATCCGGAAGCGCTTGCCGAAAACGGCTATCACATCGGCTATACGGGCAAGGGATGGGGTCCGGGGCATACCGGCCAGATCGACGGCAAAAATCGCCAGCTTTGCGGCCCCGCTTATCAGCAGCACAAGACCAAACCGCCGGCTGGGGGGATGAGCGGTTGTGATTACGCGAAGAATTTTGGCCGGTTTCTTGCAGAGAGGCCCGCGGGATCGCCGTTTTGCTTCTGGTATGGCGGCTTCGAGCCGCACCGGGGATATGAGTATAAGTCAGGGATCACCAAGGGCGGCAAGAAACTCGACGATATCGATAAAGTGTTTGATTTCTGGCCCGACAACGAGACGGTCAGGACGGATATTCTGGATTATGCCTACGAGATCGACTATTTCGATACGCATCTCGGGCGGATGCTCAAGAAGCTCGAGCAGTTGGGCGAACTGGACAACACGCTCGTTATCGTCACAGCCGACAACGGCATGCCTTTTCCGCGGATAAAGGGCCAGGAGTACGAATTATCCAACCATTTGCCCCTGGCGGCGATGTGGGCGGACGGCATCAAGAATCCGGGCAGGGTGGTCGATGATTTTGTGAGCTTTATTGACTTTGCGCCGACTTTTCTTATAGCAGCCGGGATCGGGGAATCTAAAAGCGGTATGCAGGCACTCAGCGGCAGGGCATTGGCGACGATATTCCAGTCCCGCAGGGGTGGTATCGTCCAGCCCGATCGCGACCATGTTCTGATCGGCAAGGAGCGCCACGACATCGGGCGGCCCAATGATGTGGGCTATCCGATCAGAGGGATCGTCAAGGGTGATTTTTTGTATATTCATAATTTCGAGACTGACCGCTGGCCCTCCGGCAATCCTGAGACGGGGTACTTAAACTGCGACGGCAGCCCGACCAAGACCGAATGCATCGAGGCACGCAAAAAACCGGGCATGGAAAAGTACTGGCAGATGGCCTTCGGCAGACGTCCCGCCCAGGAGCTTTATAATATCAAAAAGGACCCGGTGTGCACCAATAACATGGCGGAAAAAAAGGAATACGAGCCGAAGACCCAGCAGCTCAAAAAACAGCTTTTTACGGAATTGAAAAAACAGGGCGATCCGCGGATGTTCGGGCAGGGCCACATTTTCGACGAATACGAATATGTGGACCGAAACAGCCAGGGGTTTTATGAGAGATATATGTCCGGCGAAAAGCTAAACGCCGGCTGGGTGAATAAATCGGATTTCGAGAAGGAGCCGATCGATACCCATTCCAGGTAGATTTAGTGTTGGCGACGGGTGGCAGCCACCGAATCTAATGAGGTGGATGGTTCAGCCGAGAAACTAAAGGTGCTCACCAGTAGGGTGGGCCCTGGCCCACGCTGAAAACTGGCTTTATTTGGGCTGATCAAACGGCTTTTATGTCGATCAATTGTTTGTCATGAAATTTTGCCAGCAGAATTAACGCCGATACAGCCCCTAACAAAGCTAATGCCATATCGGTTTGGGTGTCCCAGACGTATCCCTGGGTGCCCAGGAAGGCCTCCGCGGATTCGCCGGTCAGAGTTGCGACGAGCCATTCGAATAGTTCGTAAAGAGCGCTGAAGGCCAGGCAGACGGTAACGATAAATAAGTTTCTCCAGTTGGGCAAAGCGACTATCCCTTTTCTTATCAGGATCTCCCTGGCGATTATTGCGGGAACGAAGCCCTGGACAAAATGCCCTAATTTGTCGTAGTTGTTTCGCTCGAAACCGAATACCGGCTTGATGATCTCGAAAAACGGGACATCCGCGTACGTATAGTGGCCGCCGACCATGAGTATCAGGCAGTGCAGGAGGATCAGCGTGTACAGCAGGGGCGTAAGGGGGAAATTTTTGTAAGTTGCGATCAGTATCAGGAGGCCGATAACGGCTGGGGCAACTTCCAGAGACCATGTAAAGTAGTCCTTCGGCTCGATCCCGGACCAGATAAAAACAAGAAAAAATATTGTCAGCCAGATCGTTCTCATCTTCTGTCCCTGAGATTCAGGTTCCGTATCGCCTGCTAATCAGCGAATCGATTCTTCCGGCAATTCCGATTTCACTCCCTCGTCGATCGGCATCCTGTCGGGAAATGCACCGGTTTCCTTCATCAGCCTTTTTAATTCGGCCTTCAACTCCGCCACCTTTTTTCTCATGGCTGGGTCGTCGATGAGGTTGCGGGTTTCGCCCGGGTCTTTTCTTAAATTATACAGTTCGGCTTTGTGCCGGTCGGGTCCGCCGTCTCCGTGGGGCGAGCGGACATACTTCCACTCATCGGTTCGCACGCCGCGAACGTTTGGAGTGTACGGGAACTGCTTTTCGTAGTTGTACTCGTAATACCAGCTCTTTCGCCAGCCTTTCGTCCTGCCCTTGAGCAGCGGCTTAAACGATGCCCCATGGACATTTTTCAGCGGCTTAGCCGAGCATATATCGAGCACGCTCGGCGCCAGGTCGATATTGAGGACCATCTGTTCGATCACCGTCTCCGGACTGGCCAGTTTCGGGTACCGAATAAGGAGCGGAACGCGGATGCTCGGCTCGTGCATGGACCGCTTGTCCGTCATCCCGTGCTCGCCGAGGAACATCCCGTTGTCGCCGGCGAAGATCAGCAGTGTGTTGTCGAGTTCGCCGATCTTTTCGAGAGTCCGGTAGATCCTGCCGACGCTGTCGTCAACGGATCGCAGCGCTGCGGTATAGGCCCGGACAAAATCGGCAAAATGGCTGACGCTTTCGTCGCTCCTGTCGGGAAACTTCTCGCGAAAACCGTACAGCGGCCCGTAAATGCCATGCCACGTGTCGATCCGCTGCTTGACCCAGTCCGGCTTGCTCTCGAGCGCAAACGCCGTTTCGGGGTATTCTATCTTGATGTCATCGTAGATGTGGCGATATTTCTCTTCCGGCGTGAACGGCGTATGCGACGCCTTATGCCCCAAAACGAGCAGGAACGGCTTGTCATGCTCCCGCTCCAGCCAGTCGACAGCCATGTCGGTGACCCGATGGGTGTAGTAACCCTTCTTGACCTGTCGCCGGCCGTTGACGTTGAACTCGGTGTCGTAATATTTGCCCTGGCCTTTGTGGCTGATCCAATAATCGAAGCCCGTCCGCTTGTCGTCGCTTTGCTCGCCCATGTGCCATTTTCCGATGTAAGCCGTCTCGTAGCCTTCGCTCTGCAAGATACGGGGGAAACTTGGCAGGTCGGCTGGGTAGTCGGTAAAGTTGTTCACCACCCCGTGCGAGTGGGCGTACAGACCCGAGAGAAAAGATGCCCGGCTCGGAGAGCAAAGCGACGTGGTCACGAACATGTTGGCGAAACGTGCCCCCTCAGCGGCAAGTCGATCGAGATGAGGGGTCTTCAGGAACGGATGACCCTCACAGCCTAACATATCCCATCGCTGGTCGTCCGTAAGAATAAAAACCACATTTGGCCGCCGTTTCCTGCCTTGCTTGTTGCGAGTCATCGCCGCCGCCCGGCTGTCAGCTTGACGCGATCGCGCATTTTGTCCGGCAAAGGCCATAGAGCCCCAGGCAGTCGCCGCACCTGCCATGAAACCTCGCCGAGTTACATTTTGTGCCCTCTGGGGCCAATTTTTCGGATTTTGCATTGACGATTCCCTCTTGAAACAACACCAAAACCATAGCTACCTTATGACACCTTACTTGTAAGATGATTATAGCCGGAAGTTCCAGGCAAGTCGACAGAAATCGACAAAATGTGAGATTTATAGAGCCCTATTCTCAAAGAAATTCAGACTCGAAGGGCTTTTGGGACCCTGCGCCAATACCAGAACACCAAAAATGTCAGGCATCCGCCCATTAAGCCTCCCAGATGCGAAAGTGCGATCGGCGAGCCGATAAGGCCTGGGTGCATGAAGTCGAAGACCATTTTGCCGGTCACAGCCTCTATAATGCATTTGCCGGCAAGCAGGCCCAGCGAGATCATCCCGGCGAGTTTTACCGTCCGGTCTCCGGATGGGCCGGCGATCATCTCCAGGGCACAGACCGCCATTAGCCCATGGCCTATTCCCGAAAGGCCGCAGTATCCCAAAGCCCCACTCGCCGGCAGGGCTATCCATGCGGCTATCATGCTTGTCAGCCCGCATGATGCGACATATACGGTCCTTCTCGGACGGCTTTGCTCGCTTAACTGTGTATAAAGAATAAAGAACGCCACGCCGTCCAGAAGCAGATGGTACCAGCTTACATGCACAAATGGGTGCGTGATAATTCGCCAGAGCTGACCGCCCATTACGTTATCCGGCAGGAAGATCATCGAGCCGAAGATCCGGCCCGTCGCCAGCGGCAGGTTCAGTGCAAGGATGATCGCCGCGTATATGTATATTTCAAAACGTTTCATGGTCAGTCTCCCAAAAGACGGCTGGCGAAAGTTACGCACTTCCGCCAGCCTTACAGAGTCCCTTACCTCTGTCGTTTCTTCCCCTTCAGGAATAACGCAAGGGCAATGAACAACGGCCCGACAGGCCCCGACCCGACACCGGGCGAACGCCTTCCGTCGAACATGCCGTTGTTACCGGAGGGATTCGTCGTATTGTGGTCGACCCTGTAATTCCTGACCGGTGCGGCCTTACGCTGCTCTTGAGCGGTTCGTTCCTTATTGACACGGTCGGCATTCCTTCTCTGGATCTGCTCGTTCTCCATTTCCATCTCGGAGATAACCAACATGGAAGTATAGTCTGTCACCAGCGAGTATTCCGTGCCGAGATCAACAACTCTTTTACGCAGTCTCTCATCCTCGCCATTCTCACGGATGTCCTTCATCACATCTTCGATAGCCGACAGAGCCCATAGTCTTTCCAGCTCGGGGTTATCGGTGTCAATTTCCGGCAGGTCAGCGGTACATTTCCATGAGCGTTCCCGGCCCGATATTCTGGCCTTTAGTTCGACTTGCACCTCTCCGGTCCCATTATACTGCCCGAACATTACAAGCTGCTGTCCCTGGTAGAGATTGCCTGCTTTCGCCGGCGTGAGGTTTATGACTTTTTCGCCGTGGAATTTCAATTCGACATCGTGCAGATTCTCATACAGTATCTTTGCCTTTGCCTGTATTATCCTCCCGGCAATGTCATCGCCGTCTGAGATGTTCATTGCAAAGCCGCCGGAATCAATGGCAAGCCTTTCAAGCAGCGGTTGATTTGCGCTGTTGCCGATTACGAAAGTGAACAGGCGGATATCGTACTGCCTGAGCAGGTCGAGAAAATGCTTCTGTTGTGTATTGCCGACATTCGCAACGCCGTCGGTTACAAGGATTATCCCGGTCGTACGGTCATCGTCTAACCTGTTGTATGCCAGTTTGATTCCGGCATAAAGGTTTGTTCCGCCGCCGGCGGAAATACTCCTGACGCTTTTGAGAACACCTTCGACATTCGACGGAGTTGCTGAAATATACCCTCTGGTAAAATCGCAGGCACTATTGTTAAAAGTGACGATCCTGAAACGGTCTTCGGGCTTCATCTTTCCTATGACCCTTGAGACGCCATCGACAAGTGTCGCTATTTTTCCGCCACTCATACTTCCCGATATATCCAGAACAAATGTAAAATCAACACCCTCGGAGATTCTCTGCAAGTCGGCTGCCGGTGTGACAACTACCATAAAGGTGCCGTTTTCCGAAGGGTCTTCGCGATAAGGTATCAGTTCGACCCGGCCGGGAACACTATCGTCCAGCCTGTAATAGACTATGATATCACGTGCAAGCGAATCGCCGTTTTCACTGGTGATATTGACATGATAGTTCTCGCCGCCCGGAGAATCTTCTTCGCCGGATTGAATCTGTTCGATAGTTGCCTTGCTCAAATGAGACGGAAGCCTGATGTCCTTTACGGGAAACGCCGATTTAAGATTCAGGTCGAATGTAAACGATCCGTGAACCGTGTCATCGACGGACCAGAAGGCTATACGTTCCTCGTCGACACCGCCCTCTGCCAGAGGATAAACATATCTTCCAACATTAAGATCGATCTCGACAGGCTGATAATACACAAGCCGGATCCTGGTTTCGTCATTAGCCCTTACCGGGTACACATAAACTTCGAATGTCTTGTATTCATCCTTCTCTGCAAGTGCGGTGTCGTTTCCCTTTTGTACCTGTTCTTCATGGATCCTTCTTGCGCGTTCCTTTTCGAGCACCTCTCCGATAACCTCGTTGCCGTCAATCCACAGGCTCAATTCCGAAAGGCTGGCCTGTTTGGGCACTGGGAACGAATAGATCGCCCTCAAGTCGTAATCGCTGTCATTGGCAAAGACCTGATCGACTTCGGTTCTTGCGAACCCGTTATTGATCGTTACGTTTACGTGGTGCGACTTCAAATAGACGTCATTTTCGTCTCCGCCGCCAACCGGCTTCAACAGCCCAGCGGCAAAGCAGGGCGCCGAAGGCAGCATTGCAAGTATGGCTGTTGCTGCCACGATAGCGAACATCAGTGCTTTCCGATTTGAGCCCGATTTTCTGATTTCCTTTGCCTCTGACATTTTCTTACCCTTTCAATAAAAATTAATGAAACCTTAAACAGACACTGCCTGGTTAATAGGCAACGCCTGTGCCAGAAGATGGCATTGAGATGTAACTGCTGTGCAGAAAAGGGTTTAGGGTGGTTTTTGGCAAATCGGAGTCGGGCCGGATGGATATTTGCATTGACATTTAATGTCCATGGCGTGTACAGTGGGTGTATGACTGAGAGATTCCTTAATGAGATTGAAGCTAAATGACGCCTCGGGAGCGTAGAGATATATTAGTTACCTGTGCCCCGGATCTGAGGGAGTATTTGCAGGGCGAGCTTGAGGCTTTGGGTTTTGAGATAGTCAGCAGTCGGGGCGGAAGCGTTGTCACGCGCGGGTCGTTTATCGATTGTATGAAGCTGAATTTCTGCCTGAGGACCGCTTTCAATGTCCTTTATCTTCTGCGGGAGTTTCGATGCGGGAGCACCGATGCTCTTTACAAGCAGGTCGGTAT
>DAOVVQ010000118.1 GCA_030637065.1 Planctomycetota bacterium | reverse complement strand
AGGTACTGTCGGAAAGCATGGGAATGAGGATACGATTGGCAATTACGTGAAAAATCAAGGAATGGAATATCAGAAGCTACACGAAAATCACCAAATGACGCTTTTCTAATACCCCGTCCGCTTGCGGCGGGGTAGTTTATTTCTATATAATGCGTCGGTAATATACGGCAACGACATCGGCAAACAGCTCGCCACCCAACTGCGCGACCCTGCCAACCTCGATTTTCGGCCCAAAGCCGACTCCGACCTCGTCGACACCGTAACCCCATCCGGAACCGTCACCGGAGACGAGTGGACATTTACCCCAGCCCTCTACGCAGGCGGCGGCGGGACCGAAACCACCACGCTAAACCCCACAGCCGACGCATACGTCCAAAACACCAACCTCAGCGGCACACCAACAGACCTCGACGTTGGCGTCCAGCAGTTTACCGTAAAAGTACAAGACCAAACCGCAGCATTCAACGAAGCAACAATGGCCGTCAAAGTACAGGGAAGCCCCGACATTAACCGGGATGGCAGTATAGACATCGAAGACCTGGCAACGATCGCAGCAAACTGGAACAACCCATGCACCCACCCAACATGGTGCCAGGGAACCGACCTCAACATAAACGGAACCACAGAAATCCAGGACCTGCGCCAAACAGCGAAAAGCTGGCTCGAAGGCGCAACCCCGTAACCCACCCCTGGCAGGGTGCGATATTTCGCACCACCAAAACCTGTACAGTGTCATGGTTTTTCAGAGGTCTCACTTTTTTGTTTACCAAAAGCCCTGTCCATGCTAACATAACAGCAGAAAATATGACTGCGATCCTTTACATTATTACCTGTTCCGTGTTCCTGACGGCGATTGCCGGGCACATCTACGTTAAGCTGCGGCTGCGGCCGGGCGACGATTCTGATTTTGACGATTATTACCACGAATTCGAGGACCAGCACGCCGGATTTGCCCGCTACGAAAAATGGTCGCGAATAACCTTCGCCGCGGCGGTCGTCAGCGCACTCGTACTGTTCGTAATAACGGTGGCATTGTAAAGGTGGCTCGGATGAACAAACTCTCTGACGGTCTGATTCTCATATTGGTCGGCGGTTTGCTGCTCGCCATCCCGGCAGGGGGGGCATCAGCCAAAGAGGGCGTCCTGAAGGGAGCCCCCGACCCAGCGGTCATCCGCTCCGATTCGGGCTGGATTTACGTATTCTCCACCGGCAAAGGGCTGCCAGTCAGGCGTTCCAGGGATATGCTCCAGTGGGAGTATGTCGGCACTGTCTTTGACGAGCCGGTGCCCGAGTGGGCTGTTAAGGCGGTCCCCGGCACCAGGGGCATCTGGGCTCCGGATATCTCCCATCGCGCCAGCCGGTACTGGCTCTACTATTCCGTTTCGACATTCGGCAGCCAGCGGTCCTGCATCGGTCTCGCGACAAACGTCACCCTGGACCCAGCCGATGACGATTACGAGTGGATCGACCGCGGCAAGGTCATCGATTCGGCCCCCGGCAGGACCAACTTCAACGCCATCGACCCAGCCGCATTCACCGATGCCAGCGGCACGCGGTGGCTGACCTGGGGGTCATTCTGGGACGGCATAAAGATGATGCGCCTCGACGAGCTCACGGGAAAGCCCCACAGCGCCGGCGAGCGGATATATTCGCTGGCCCGCAGGCCCGTCGCTCATGCGATCGAGGCTCCGTACATCGTTTACCGACAGGGCTTCTATTACCTCTTCGTTTCATTTGGTGCCTGCTGTGACGGCCTGGACAGCACGTACAGGATAATGGTCGGCAGGAGCAAGGCGGTCACCGGTCCCTACATCGACATCCAGGGCAGGCAAATGCTCGACGGCGGCGGCAGCCTGCTGCTCGCAAGCCACGAGAATTGGCGAGGGCCCGGGCACAATTCGGTCCTGACGACGGACCACGGCGACTGGCTCGTGCATCATACCTACGATGCCCGCCAGGAGAAGGGCCCGCGCAATTTGCAGATCCGTCCGCTGATCTGGGGCAGGCAGGGCTGGCCGCTGGCAGGTGAACCGATCGAGACGTCAGGGGCAAAAAAGAAGCCGACACCAGCCGATATAGCAGGCCACTGGACTCATTCGGTAGATTACGGCAAGGGCAGCGTAATAAGGCTAAGACCAGACGGCAGGGCACAAGGCAATAAGAACGGCCAATGGTCTTTTGACGATGGCATGCTGCGAATAGAATGGCCCCGCAGCGAAGACAACCCCAAGCCATGGATCGACGAATGCCACCTCGCCCCCGACGGCCAATCATACATAGGCAGAAACCAGACCGGAGCAGTCATCAGAGGCATACGCGTTAACCCGTAACCCTACACCATGGGCGATCTCCTGAACTATACCGCCCTGACCAAAACCCAACGGGCCGACACAAAGTATCTGCACACAATGCCGGGTGGCACCCTTTTGCTCGCAAAAGGGTGTTTTTCAAACACCATCCGCCGCCGTCACCCCAACCAAAGCAACGGGTGGCAGCCACTGAATGAGCAAAGCGAATGAAGTGGAGGGCTAAAAAAAGAAAAATTCCAAGCCCCCAAAGGGGCGAAAACAATACAGCCCAGGGCAACGCCCTGGGAAAGAACCCTTACTCAAAAAACATAAGCCCTGAAAGGGCGAAACAACGCATAGCCGGGGGCGAAAGAAAACCATCAAACCCAAAACCCCAAAACTAAGCCACAGAGCACTCAGAGAACTCAGAGAAAACACAGCCTGCGATTCTTGACACCTATTTCCTTGCTGTACCATTCCCTCATGATGTCGCCTTGAATCTTGTTATTATATTTTCAAGCCGCCTTAAGAGATCGTCGTAAGTCATTATGTCCATGATATTGGCATACTTACGTTTAATAATCTCAAAATCAAATAGCTGGTTTTCCTCAAAGTCATTATCTCTGCCCAGAACAATTATTGCCTTAGGATTAGTGACCTTGATCTTCATTCCTTGTGGAATATCTTTAGAGCGTTTCTCATTAATGCGTTTTTCACCTTCCGCCCCCCATTTATTAAGATGAAATAAATATTTCTCGGCCTGCATTACTGAACCAGATAGTTCCTTTCTGGGAGTGTAGTTGTCACGATATTTGCTATTTGATAGTAAGCAATTACTGAAAGGTTTTTTGATCTCAATGATATCGATGTTTCCATTTGCGTCAATGAGGGTAAGGTCAATGTAGCGGTCTGATATTGTATCACGTTTCGAATAATAATCTTTGATGTGAACATTTTCAAGTATAGCCACATATTTTGGAAAAAGCAGAAGTAAGAATTCTAACATAAGCTTCTGCCAATTATCTTCTGAATACGAGTCTGAATCCTTTAGCATGTCAATTAGTCTGTCGCGAATATAGATATATTTTTCAGCCTCATATTTATATAGAGCATCTATTTTCGGCACAGCCTTTATCGAGCCTTGCCTTTTCAAGTGATCTTCAAGTTTTTTTTGTGCATCAGTGATAGTACCCAGATAATCTTTAAGGATGCCAGTTATGCGTGAACTAGCATAATGATCAAGTGTTGTTTTCGTAGGAAACACTCTCAGAAGATTCTCAAAATCATCAACAGGTATTGCATTTTCGCGGCTTCCGCCAACGACAATCTGCTCCTTAACCAATCTGTCAATTTTCCGAAAAATTGAAACACGACCCGCAGCAACAAAGGTTTTATCAGTAATATTCATATCCTTATCAAGAAGTAAATCATACTGTAGACCAAGTATTTCAAGGTCAATCTGGTAGTACCCATCAAGAACAGTGCCAAGGATAAATGTTTTGCCGCTAGATTCCCATCCTGTAGGCTCAAGGGCATCAGTAAGGTGTTCGGGCAAAAAATCAAAAATACGAATAATCGTAATCTCACCGTGCTCTTTAAGCTTCTCATCGATCCAATTTTCATCGCTATAACGAGGAGTATATTTCAGCAAGAGACGTTTATTTTTTTTAAAAATTTCTATCATTTCTCCATAGCCTCCGGGCATATCTGGATATAACGAGGAAAACTAAAGGTGCCCGGAAAACGAAGGTGTCCGGTAACTTTTTTATGATTCAAATTCACCATAAGAGAAAATCATACCCCCAAAATCCCCGAATACAAGAAGAAACTTAAAGAAATTACCCGAAATAACCCATTTCTATCTTCCCCAAACTCTCACCCGCCCACCAATAGTAAATTGTAAACAGTCGATCGTAAATGCCCCCCCTCTGAGTCCTCTGTGCCCTCTGTGGCTAAAAAACTCCTGTATATCCTGTTAATCCCGTCAAATCAGCGGTTAGTTTTGGTTCATATTTGGCAAAGAAATGTCAACCTTTGCCCATTTAGCCCCAACTTTGGCAAACTTTGGCCAAAAATTACACAAAGTTTCCCTGCCCATTTTCCCCTCTTCCCAGCCCTCCGAAATTCAATAATTCTATGCTTCTTTAATTCTCTAATTCTTTTTTCTTTTTCCCTTGACACAAAACCAAACCCCGTGTATTATGAACATCAAACAATGAAATAATAAATAGTAAGTAGTAAATAGTAAATTACAGAGGGCTAAAACAATGTCAACCACCAAAAAAACTGGAATGCAGTGGAAGCTGAAACGTAGTGGAAACCCCGATCTATCGACGACCCCTATTTTAACAAACAAACCCAATCTTAACATTTCCTTAACATCGTTAACCCTTACACAGAAAGGACTTACAATAAATTGAACCAAAACAGCCCAAAAAAAACAAACCCAAACAAACCCAATTTTGAGCCGTGTAGAGTGCAATATTTCGCGTCAATTAACTGAACTAAGTCCGTTTTTGGGGGCTCTCGTGGGGACCGAAAAAAACCAATTGCTTTACCAGCCCAGCCGAGGTATGCTCCCGTTAATAAGGTGATGTAGCGTGGATGCATACCATATCAACAAGTAATCAGATACATATTGTTCTATAAGGAAACATTTGTGATGGAAAAGTTTGCAATCGCCAACGACGGAATCGACCCCAATGCCGTCCCCAAGAGAACTCTTCATACCGGCGCCGAGATACCCGCGATAGGCCTGGGAACGTTCGGTTCGGACCGGTTCACCGGCTCACAGGTAGCTGAGGCGGTCAAAGGCGCGATCTCCGTGGGATATCGTCACATCGACTGCGCATCGGTCTATGGCAACGAAAAATTGATCGGCCAGGCCCTCGCAGAGGTGATCGTTGGCGGCATCAAACGCGAGGAACTGTGGATCACCTCAAAGCTGTGGAACGATATGCACGGCGACGGCGACGTCCTGGTCTCCTGCCAGAAATCGCTCGATGACCTGCAATTAGACTACCTCGACCTGTTTCTCATCCACTGGCCCTTCCCGAACTTTCACGCCCCCGGCTGTGACGTCGACTCCCGCAGCCCGGACGCAAAGCCCTATATCCACGAAAACTTCATGAAGACCTGGCGCCAGATGGAAGCCCTGGTAGAAAAGGGCCTCGTCCGCCACATAGGCACCTCCAACATGACAGCCCCGAAACTGAAACTACTCCTGCAGGACGCAAAGATCCAGCCCGCCTGCAACGAAATGGAGCAGCACCCACATTTTCAACAGCAGGAGCTATTCGACTTTTGCAAGAGTAACAATATCCAGCAGATCGGCTTTTGCCCCATCGGCTCGCCAACACGTCCCGACCGCGACAAGACCGAGTCCGACACGGTCGACATCCAGGACCCCGCTGTGCTCGCAGCAGCTACGCGACTTAACGTCCACCCCGCGGTCATCTGTGTCAAATGGGCAGTCCAGCGGGGCCAGATACCGATCCCCTTCTCCGTCTTCCGCAACGAATACCTCGGCAACCTCCAGAGCACCGTCCAGGACCCGCTCACAGACGAAGAAATGCAGGCGCTCGCGGGAATCGACAAGAACTGCCGCCTCATCAAGGGCCAGGTATTCCTCTGGAAGGACGACCAAAGCTGGGAAGACCTCTGGGACCTAAGCGGCGAGATCACCCCCGCATAGCTGTTTCGGGGCTGGCTGGAGATGAAAATCCGCTATCGAATGTGCCTCGTGATGGCCCGGCTCGCAGAGAAAAACGGGCTCGTCGAGAGTGTGGCTACTCGCTGTCGAGCCATCTGTCGAGGAAGATGTCAAAGTCATCCTCGTCGGTGCAGAAATCACCGCTGAGGTCGCCAACGGACATCAGGCCGTACGCATAGGCTGCCCCTGCATCAGTGGCACCGGCGTCGCTCCCGTAGGCCCCCGCCATGGCCTGCATACCGTGTATCGCAACGGAATATCCGAGCCAGTCGCTCCCGGCGCCATCCGAGGCTGTCAGCTTATCGCGCTGGGCCCAGCCGGCGCCATCCCGCATAAACACATAGGCCGAGCCCGACTCGCTACCGTTATCGTCGTCGAGGCGTGCCCCCACGACGGCATGGTCGGAGCCGATCGCGACCGAATAGCCGAACTTGTCGCCCGCATCGGCATCCGATGCGGTCAGCTTGGCAAACTGTGCCCATATCGAACCGTAGGGCTTGAAAACATAGGCCGAGCCCGAATTGAATCCATCGTCATCGTCATAGATCGCGCCGACGATCGCATAACCCTCGCCGGTCGCGTAACCGTCGCTGATCGACACGGAATACCCGAACCAGTCGCCGGCCTCTATATCGTTGGAGGCCAGCTTTTGCCGCTCGACCCAAGTGCTGTCTTCCAACTCGAATATGTAAGCCGCCCCGGCGTCGGTACCGTTGTCATCGTCCAGTAGCGATCCGACGATGATGCTGTTTGCGTCTATGCAGACCCGCATTCCGAACTTGTCCACGCTGCTGCCGTCGGATGCCGTGATCTTCTGGGCCATGGTCCATAGCGAGCCGTGACGTTTGTAGGCGTAGACGGCGCCGGCCTTGGTGGCCTTGTCGCTGTCTCCGATCGCTGAGACGATCGCCCAATCGCCGCTGATGGAAACCGAGTGGCCAAACCAGTCTTCCGCGTCGCCGGCGGCAGGTATAAGCTCCTGTTGCTGCTGCCATGCGGCGCCGACTTTCGTAAATATGTATGCAGAGCCGCTGTCTTCGCCGTTTACCGCGTCGCGCGGCGAGCCTACGATGGCGTAGTCGCCGCTGATATCGACAGCGAAACCGAATTCGTTGCCGTTGGTTCCGCCCGTAGGCAGGATTTTATCTTCCTCTGTCCATCCGTTACCGTCTGCGACAAATATGTGTGCAGCGCCTGCATCCTGGCCGTTGGTATCGTCGCCCGGCGCTCCGACAATAGCGCGTTCACTGCCCATGCCGACGGCATATCCGAATCTGGCATCCCCGACGGAGGACTCTACTCTGGTCTCGCCGGCATAGGCACATCCGAGCCATTTGTGGGCAAGGTAGCCGAAGTCGACGACATCGACGCGGCAATTGCCGTCGTAGTCGCCGGTAATGTCGTTGGGACAGTAGACCTCGTAGGCGGATGCGGCAAAAACGATCGGACCCGGCGGGCTCAGGGGAACCTCTGAAAGACCCTCCATACGGCCTGTGGGAACGTCACCTATGGCGTCGACAACGTCCATACCGCCTACAACCTCGGCGAAGACGGTAAAGCCGCCGTTTTGATTGTCAAGATTTTCGCTGTTGTCGGCGAGGTTGACGAAGAATTCGCAGGTGGCCGAATCCGGGTCGTCGCCCAGCTTTGCCATAGCCACGGTCCCCCGGACATTTGAACGCCCGAATTCGTTGACGATCGGATCGCGGGCCTCGCGGACATTGAAATCAGGGTCATTTCGTCCCCCCTGGACCACCGCTGGGTTAGCAGCGACCCTGTGGAAGATCAGCCCGTCATAAAAACCCGCATCGATATACTCGAGGAAATTGGCAACGGTTATCGGGGCGTCCTCGGGGAAGAGTTCCATGACGATCTCGCCAAAGGTGGTGTCAAGAACGACCAGACGCCGGGCGTCCTCCTCGGCTGCGGCGCCACACGACAGCGCAACGAGAAGTACAAGACAAAGGAATAAAGTCCCCTTTTTCATGGTCAACAACCTCCGTTGTGGCAGTATAACTGCCCTCACCCCAATCTTATACGATGCAATCGAACCATTATTTTACAAAAAACGGGCACAAAAGTCAAGCAAAATAGTCGCAAAACGGGGATAGAGGAGGGGGCGTTGGTTCATTTGTGCAAGAAATCAGGAGTCATGCCAATCGGGTGAATTAATGAGCATAAAAGATTCATGGAACCTTTAATTCTCCCAGCCGGTTCTAATTACCAACAGGCTCAAGACGACATTGGCGACGTGGCTTTGGGCGGGGGAATTCTTGACAGTTTGGGCTTGATTTGGTAGAATTGTCGATGTTGTGTGGAGGGAATTTGTTTTATGCCCGCCTGAATGGGAAATGTGGGTTTGTATGGGAAGGAAGGGTTTTGGTGAATAGAAACGCCTTTGTTTCGACGGTTGTGGTTAGCGTTCTGATCTTTGCGATGTTTTGCCCGGCGGTTTCGGCTGGGACGGCTGAGGATATACTCGATGCTGCCGGGGTTAGGGGTGACTATTGTCTTTAAGACCTCCGCAGATATTACCTCGCGTCAGGTCCTCTGGGAACAGGGCGGCGGCAACAATGGGCTCAACCTCTATATCGACGCAGGCAAAATATACATCAATGCCTTTACCTCCGATTGGGGGCCGACCGGTTTGAACGCACAGTCGCTCGAGAATTACCTGATGAGCAAGTATGCGATAGGTTCCTGAAAGGATGGTAATCGGCGGTGGGGCGGATGGGCAAACGCCCATCGGTTTGGCTTCGCCTACTGTCCGCCAAACGCGTTTCGCAGGACAGCCAGACTCTTGGGGATCGCCGTCTGGTAATCTTCCTGCCCCTCGAATTCCAGCGAGACGTAGCCGCGATAATCGTGTTTTCGCATGATCCGTCCGTTCCGCGGGTAATCCAGATCGAGCGTGTACCACAGGCCGCCGCCGTAGTAAGTCTTGGCTTGCATGAAAACGGCCTTAGGTGCGATCATATCGAGCTTGTCATACGGCTCTTCGAGAAAGTTGCCCGTATCGGCCAATATCCCAAGCCACGGCGAATCGACGGCGTTTGCAATTCGCAAAAGCCCCTCCGGCGTTCGTCCCAGCCCCCAGTGGTTTTCGAGCGCCAGCGTCACGCCGCATTTCTCAGCGGTTGGCAGGCACTTTTCGATGCTCTCTATCACCCACGGATAGGCATCCTCGTCGCTATATCCCGCCAGCGGCTTTTCGATTCCGCGGTTGGCCATCAGGTCGTCAAAACTCTTACTCGTCCCCCACGTGCCGGTATTTAGCCGCATACAAGGTATACCGAGGTTATATGCCAGCTCGATGCACTTAACGGTATGGTCGATATTCCGCTGCCGCTTATCGGCATCGGGCGAAACAAAACCCTGATGGATCGAAAGCCCGCAAAGGTCGACCCCATTTACCAGCGCAGCGCGTTTCAAATCCTGCATATACGTGTTGGATTCGCTCTCCATCTGCCGGTGCAGGACATCGACGCCCTCAAAACCCATCTCAGCCGCCCTGGCAATGCACGTCTCAATGGGCATCTTCATCCCCTGTTTGAACCGCCAGAAGGAATAAGTCGAGATGGCTATAGGGTTGGGCCGACGCGATGGTTTCGATACCGGCGCAGACGCAACACCCTGTGAGCAGGAAGACAATCCGATCGTCGAAGCGATGGCTGCTGCGTTTGCCAAAAACGCTCTGCGTTTCATGATCGATGCTTTCCGTTTAACTCAACAATTTTAGTGGCAGGCGTACTGAAACGCCAAACCACATTTTACCGGGAAACCCTGGGCGGCTGGCTCATCAATTCGCCTATGATGTCTGCTATCTGTTGCGGGGTTTTGCGAGGAATGAGGTAAGCGTGTTTTTTGTCCGGCGATTGGCGCCATTCGGATAGGCCGTTGGGGTAGATGTGGTTGTATCCCTTGTCCTTAACGATCCAGCAGTCCGATGCGCCTCTTATGGCGAAAAGGACCGCCGTCTGGTCCCAGCTTGGGCGGCGATTCGGCCATCCTTTTTTCCCGGGCGATTCAAAATAAAGCCGATAGGCCCTTCGGACAGGATTCTCGTCGCCGTATCTGTCAAGCTCAGGTCCGGTCATAATCATGGGACCTAATTCACCGCCTGAAAATACCGCCGGCAAAGGCCACATATCGACGACCTTCTTCGTGTAGTCGCTGCCTCCGAACGTGTGAAAATTCGCCTCGGTCTTCTTCTCGCGATTCGGGTATCGACCGCCCATACAGACCCATAGAGCGGCTTTGCTCTTAACCAAAGCCAATCCGTCAAGCGAACTTATCTCATCGGCAGGTGAGGTCAACAAATCATGGAGGCCTTTGAGCCTTCCTACCGTGACGATAGTGACGCTGCTGTCCGGCCCGGACGCAAGGAGTCGGCGATATACGGTGACATGGTCGGCGACGTCGCTATTAGTGACAACATCGTGGCCGTACTTGGCCGTGTCCTTGGCAATCGGTTTTGTATAGCTGCTGTCCGGCCTGCCGAAGTTGCTCGGCTCTGCGCCAATTGGCAGGTCCCCCCGTCCGTAGTACGTATTGATCGCGTCGATACAGCCTGCGACATAAGGATTTGCGCCGTAACTTGCAATGCATCCGAGAATCTCGGCTTCTCCGTTGTCGGCCAGGGCATGAAGAACGGCAAGTGCCCCGGTATCGTCGCAGTCACCTGTCATATCCGTATCAAATATTATCTTCGCTGGTTTGCCGGGCTTTGTGGTTGTCTTTTGTTTTTTCAGGTGTTTATCGAAGAAGTCCGCCGCCATCTCGAAGAGTTCTT
>DAOVVQ010000052.1 GCA_030637065.1 Planctomycetota bacterium | reverse complement strand
CTGCGGAAGCAAATATCATAGATAAACTTCGTCAGAACTGTGATGGATTGCTGTCACTGGTGGCCATTGATGGCGACGACATTATTGGACATGTCTTGTTTAGTCCTGCGGTTATTGACAGCGAACACGGCATGGTCATTGGCATGGGACTTGCTCCAATGGCTGTAGTGCCGCAACGTCAACGTCAAGGAATTGGTACCGCTTTGATCAAGCATGGTATTGCACGACTTAGAGAATGTGATTGTCCTTTCGTGATTGTTCTTGGTCACGCAGAATACTACCCTCGTTTCGGGTTTAAACCGGCTTGCCAATATGGACTACGAAGCCAATGGAAGGATGTGCCAGATGAAGCATTCATGGTCATGGTTCTAGATGAGAATGCCATGCAGGGCATAAGTGGTGTAGCTCGCTACAAAGACGAATTTGACGAAGCAATGTAATAGCCGAAACAGTTGCTGGGGTAAGAATTAAAGGTTCCTGACACCTTAAATTTTCCCCTGATACTGTTTTCTCCATGAAGCAATTTTGACATAAATCTTTGCAAAATCAAGGATTATATTGTAGTATACATGCATAATTTAGAGTAGCTGTATATTTTTGTACGGCACGCGATTGAAGGGAGTACGGATCATGTGGAATTTTAAAGTATTGCTTTCTTGCCTCATCGTCATCTGCACGATGGTTCCGACGTTCGGCGAGGAAAAAAAGAAGAAAGGCGGTCCAACGATGGCGACGGAACCGCACCCAAACGAAGCGAACTGGAAAACACTCGATTTCGTGAAGATTGTTCCCTTCGCCGAGAAGAACGTCGACAGTCTCAGGCCTTCCAACGAGGAACTCGACGCCGCCTTCGCTCCAGGTGGAACCTTGAAACCGGTCTTCAAAAAACTCGAGGGGGGCGACCTTTTTCTGGAAGTCGATCTGCCGAAAGGCAAGGGGCCGTTTCCCGCCGTAGTCTACATCCACGGCGGCGGGTGGAAAGCGGCGGCGGAGCCGAAGCAGTTCAAGCCGCAGTCGCTCCACATGGCGCAGAGGGGCGTCGCCGGGGTTCGAATCCTCTACCGAGGCAGCAAGCGGGGCGGGTTCGACGAGACGATGGAAGACGTGCTCGACGCCATCGATTTTGTCCGCAAGAACGCGGAGAAATACAAAATCGACATGACGCGCATCGCCCTCGCCGGCGGTTCCGCCGGGGGACACCTTTCGGGGATCGCAGCGCAGCAGACGCCGGAGTGCATCGCCTATGTCGGTTTCAACGGCCTCTACAATGTGCGAAACATAGGCTGGGGAAAGTTTGGGAAATCGGGCGGGAAAATCGGCGCCGAGACCGTGTTTCTCGGTAAGATAACCGCCGAGCGACAGGTGGAAATTTCGGCGCAGCTGCAAATGAAATCGCCACCTCCGAATTCTCTGTTCCTACACGGAACGGCCGACACTACTATCGACCCGGACCAGAGCGTCGAGTTCGCCCGGGCGATCATCGAGAAGGGGGGCAAGGCGCGCGTCGTCCTCTACGAGGATGAAGTCCACGCCTTCTTTAACACGAAGCGATACGACGAAACAGTGAAGGAGATGGAGCGACACCTTCTTGCTGTATTCAAAATGGACTAACGATTACCCGGAACAGTACGAGGCAATGAAAAAGGCGTTTAATGCATGCAGGGAATTAAAGGTGTCAGGAACCTTTTTTCCCTTTCCCTCTGTGACCTCTGTGTCCTCTGTGGCTAAGTATCTTTGAATTTTAATTTGTATTTTTGCATTTTGATCCTTGATCTTTAATTTTACCCCGGCAAAATCGTCTTTGGCCTACGATGAACCCCCAAGCCGCCCACAGAATTAAACTTGCCAATCTACCGCCGTTTAACTATGCTTAAAGGCCGTTTGCCTGTGTCAATACCGCACATAGGCCTTTATAAAGGAGCCGGACCAATGAAAAGAAGACAATTTCTAAAAACCGCCGCCATCACCGCCATCGCCCCAGCCGCAACCGCATTCGCCAAAAAACAGCCGCCCCGCCCCAACATCGTCTTCATCCTGATCGACGACATGGGCGCAAACGACATGTCCCTGACCGGCAGCACCTACTACGAAACCCCCAACATCGACCGCCTCGCCGCAGCCGGCATGTTCTTCACCAACGCCTACTCCGCCGCCCCCGTTTGCAGCCCCTCGCGAGGCGCGATCCTCTCCGGCATGTACCCCGCCCGCACAAAGCTCACCAACGTCTTCACCGACGGCGAATCGCCCGCTGACAGCCCAAGGCTCTACGACGTCAGCAAGCCCGAAAGAGGCAACATACAAAACCGCGAAGCCCTCCACCGCCACGTCCTGGCCCTGGAATACCCAACCTTCGCCGGCGACCTTACGCGCCACGGATACGCAACAGGATACGCCGGAAAATGGCACTGCGGCTGGGACGAGTCCTTTGCGCCGGGCAAGCACGGATTCTCCTACGCCGAAGGCTACCGCCTCGGTCCCACCGGCACCAAAGGCCACTTCGCAAAGCACTACATGGGCCAGGTAAAAGGCATGAAAGACCTAAAGCCCGACGACGACATGGCCGACAAACTAACCGACCTGGCCACACGCTTTATCGAAAAGAACAAAAACAAACCCTTCATGTTCTTCCTCTCCCACTACGCCGTCCACGGTCCACTGGAAGCCAAACAGGGCGTCGTCGACAAATACAAAGCCAAACCAATAAACAGCGACCACCGCAACCCCATCTACGCCGCCATGATCGAGAGCATCGACAAAAGCGTCGGCACCATCGTCAAAACGCTCGACGACCTAAACCTCACCGAAAACACTATGGTCGTCTTCACCTCCGACAACGGCGGGCTCACACCAAGATCGACCTCCAACTACCCGCTAATGGGCGGAAAGAGCTTCCCATTCGAAGCTGGAATGCGGGTCCCCCTGATCGTCAAATACCCCGCCAAAGTAAGCCCAGGCCAAACCGAACCGACCCGCACCGTAGCCGTCGACCTGTACCCGACCTTTCTTGAGGCCGCTGGCATGAAACCACCCACAGACCTCGACGGAATAAGCATCCTGCCGTTGATGACCCAGACCGGCAAGCTCGCCGAAAGACCGATCTTCTTCCACTTCCCACACTACACCCACGCCACAGGACCATTCGCCTCGGTAATATACAAGGGCCTCAAACTAATGCGATTCTACAACAACACCTCCGGCGAATTCCTGCTATTTAACCTCGACACCGACCCATACGAACAGACCGACCTGTCCGCCAAAATGCCCGAAAAACTCACCCAACTGAAAACCATGCTCCGCAACTGGCAAAAAGAAACCGGCGCCCAGATGCCCCAGCCAAACCCCGACTTCGACCCCAAAAAACGCCCCTCGAAGGACATGCAGTTCACCCGCCAAAAAGCCCTCTCCGAACGCAAAACATTCCAGTCATGGCGACAAGACCAATAAACCCGCAAAAAACGGAGCAAGCAATGAACCCGACCAAAAGAAAACTCACAAACATAATCCTTGCCGCAGCCCTCATAACAACCCTTAACGTAATCCCAGCCATAAGCGAAACCCAAGACAGATCGCAAATCCCCGACAAATACAAATGGGATCTCACCGACATCTTCAAATCCGACCGGCAATGGCAAAAGGCAAAAGACAAATTCGCCGCCGACTCCGAACAGATACTCCAGCACAAAGGCAAACTCGCCCGCTCCGCCGCCGACCTGCTCGCCTGCCTCAAGCTGGACACCGAACTTTCCCGCCAGCGAGACAAGACCAGCAACTACGCCTCCATGAAAGCCGATCAGGACACGAGCAACGCAAAATACCTCGCCGCCAAACAGGAAATGGCACAGATCGCCACCGATTACTACTCGAAGGCCTCATTCATCACGCCGGAGATCGCGGCAATGGACAAACAGAAGATAGACACCTTCCTCGCCGCCGAGCCCGCCCTGAAAGACTACAAAATGGACCTCTACGACATCCTCCGAACAAAGGCCCACACCCGCTCCGAGAGCGAAGAAAAAATCCTCTCGCAGGCCTCGCTCATGGCCCGCGCGCCCGGCTCGATCTTCTCGATCTTAACCGACGCCGAGCTGCCCTATCCCGAAGTAACCTTAGTTGACGGCACAACCGTAACACTCGACCGGTCCGCCTACGCAAAACACCGCGCCTCCGCCAGCCGCAACGACCGCCGCGCCGTCTTTAACGCCTTCTGGAGCACCTTCGAAAACTTCAAACTCACCTACGGAGCCCAACTCTACGGAAACGTCCAATCCCACATCTTCTACGCCCGCGCACGCAACTACGATTCCTCCCTCCACCGCGCACTGGACCGAAACAACATCCCAACCGACGTCTACCACGCACTCATCGAAAACGTAAACAACAACCTGCCCACACTCCACCGCTACCTCAAACTCAAACAAAGAATGCTCGGCGTAAAAACCCTCGAATACTCCGACCTCTACGCCCCAGCCGTAAAATCCGTCGACCTCAACTACACCTTCGACCAGGCCAGAGACCTCGTCCTGAGCGCTGCCAAACCCCTCGGCCCCGAATACACCGCCGCCGCCAAAAAAGCCTTCGACAACCGGTGGATCGACGTTTACCCAACACCCCACAAACGCTCCGGGGCCTACGCCGAAAACATCTACGACATCCACCCATACATGCTCCTGAACTTCAACGGAAAATACGACGACGTCAGCACACTCGCCCACGAACTCGGACACAACATGCACAGCTACTACGCCACCAAAACCCAGCCGTACCCCACTGCCGGATACGCAACATTCGTCGCCGAAGTCGCCTCGACATTCAACGAAGCCCTCCTCATCGACAAAATGCTGAACGAAATAAAAGACGACCAAACCCGCCTGTCATTCCTCGCCGACTACATCGAAAACGCCCGCCTGACAATGTTCAGACAGACCCAGTTCGCCGAATTCGAGCTGAAGATACACGAAACCGCCGAGTCCGGCACCCCCTTAACCGGCGACAAACTAACCGAGATCTACGCCGAAATAATAAAAAGATACTACGGCCATGACGAAGGGATCTGCCATATCGACGACCTCTACACCTACGAATGGGCCTACATCCCCCACTTCTACTACAACTTCTACGTCTACCAGTACGCCACAAGCTTCACCGCCTCGACCGCACTCGCCCAGGCCGTATTAGACAAAGAACCCCACGCAGCCGAAAAATACCTCGACCTGCTCTCAGCGGGAGGCTCGAACTACCCGATAGACCTGCTAAAAAAAGCCGGAGCAGACATGACCACCCCAAAACCGTTCGACAAAACAATAAAAACCCTGAACAAAGTAATGGACCAAATAGAAGCCCTGCTCGACAAAAAGAAAAAATAACCCCCAACCGTTGTCAACGTCGGGTGGCAGCGTGTTTGGCGAAGCCAAACCGATGGTGAGTAACAATGTGGACTCGATTATCGACTAATTAACCCCTGACGTAGAACCGATCTGCCGACGCGACTCGATCGCCCGATACAAACCCCCTGAGATGGAGTTGACCTTATCGATCTCCCCAGCCGTGATCGCCGCCTCCGCCCCGCGATAGACCAACACGAAACCAACACCCTCTGAAAACGGCCCCAACGGCACCGCCACAGCCGATATCCCGCCAAGCTCCTTCGGATTGCCCTCAAGCCCCATCTCGATCATATCCTCAAGCCGGCAAACCTTACTCGAACGGCAGATCTCCCCGACAACCTCACCGCTGAAACAGCTCTCCAACTGCCCGCCGCCAACCTCGATAGGCCGCTCATCGTCGACGATATGAACCTCGAACCCCTCGCTACTCAGCAGAAAAACCGAAACATGACAACCCTCGATCGACAGCCCGATCAACTCGCACGCACGATCCAGAAGACCGCCCAGATCCGCCTCGCCAAGGATCGACTCGTAAAAATTTACCACAAACGTAAGATCGCCCAACTGCTTGACAACATCCTTATTCGCAGAGACCATATCGTTGCAAAGGATATCGATCTTCTTAGCCTGCTCACGCCTGGCCAGATTAAGCTGCCGAATAAGCCCACGAGCCCGATTGTCGTCTCTATCGCCCAAAACACCCTCTCTTGACCTAACACAATATCAATAAGAACATAAGAACTGAAATATTGATCGGCACCCAAACCACCCCCCTTTAACCCCATTTAAAGCCAAAAACCAACCAAACAAAACGTCCGATAACCAGCCACATATCAACTCAGGCAAACAAACCCAAAACAAAAAAACCACAAAAGATTTCCAAAAAAAAGAAAAAACCAAAAAAAATTCGGACCTCAAAAAATGACGCCAGAATACATTTAACCCCCGCACGTGTCCGGGGGTTGCTGTTAATAAATGCAGGACGCAATTCCAAGCCCCCCAAATGCCCCCAAAGAGCCTGCCCCAACGCCGGGTCGCAGCCACCAAATGACCAAAGCAACGGGTGGCAGCCACTGAATGAGCAAAGCGAATGAAGTGGATGGCTAAAAAAAGAAAAATTCCAAAGCCCCAAAGGGGCGAAAACAATACAGCCCAGGGCAACGCCCTGGGAAAGACAACACCCCACAAAAACCTAAGCCCTGAAAGGGCGAAACAATTCAGCCAAGTAGGACGCGATTCTTCGCACCAAAAAAACCACCGTCAACATACATTTAACCCCCGGACACGTCCGGCGGGTTGCTTCTGCAATACCTCCCAGCTAGTAAAGACGATCACTCAAACAGTAATGTTTGTCCATTGTTCCGTTCCGGTTTTTTGGCAGCGGTGGAAGAAACAATATTAAACCGTTTATCAAGTTTTGCAAGATTACGCTTGGAGATAATAGCTCGCATTTTTGGCAAGCGAAGGTGAGTACGTGCCATTTTCAAAATACCGTCTTGGTTTTATGTGCGCATCAGACCGGTCAAACCTCCGACAAGTAGTGTTGTTAATACCCAGCCCGCACTAATCTGCAGCCAATGCCAACATCTTGAATACCGACTTTTTGGCAGCCAGTATTTGGCCTGATGCAGGTCAATCAGGGGTACAAAAGTGTCTATTGAGTATACCAGAGAACAAAACTTAGGCAAATCCTTGACCAGAGAGTCATTGGGGAATTTACGATGTTCTTTCCAAAATAATAACCACCCAATAATGATACATCCGGCTGCCCACCAGAAAGCCCTTAAAGGCCTGTAGCCATAACCAATCACTGGGCCGAATATTCTATACCACAAAAAACCACCCAACGTTAATCTTGTCCCCCACTTTACCCGGTCCTTGTTTTTTGCGATAAGCACTTCCTTTGCTTCATCCTCATGCCCATCTTGACGAAGCACTTCAGCCAGTTGTTCGTATGGCTGAAATGAAAAATGCTCCTTTGGCTGTAGGCCCAACCAATCCAGCCGCTCCTGAACATCGAGCGAATCATCTTTGATCATACCATATGTCAAACCACCGAGCAGTAAATTGCCAGGCCTTGGCCAGCTCTTCCGCTCATCACTCAATATGCCAACTTTGGCGAATCTAAGGTCGAGTGCCAGTGTGTCTGGATTACCAATACCTTTCCATACCAATTTCCCATCGATAATCGCCCTATTCAACCCTACCATTCCCATAGCATCAAAACCATTAGCGAAACTAACATCCTCCTTTACTTCCATACCAAAGGCATTGACAGCATATATATTTGTAACGCCATTAGCGCAACTAAACCGTCCGCTACAATTCAGCTGCCCACTAATCTGTGCGCTTATGAGATTAACCGTTCCTTTGGCATCGAAACCATCATTCAGAAAGATACTGCCATCAACGCTCACACTATTGAGGTTCAGGGCTCTTGCATCATCAATAAAACGTCCCCCACCACAATCAATAAGCGCTCCGATGTTCGCGCCTCCAATATCTACCATTCCCGTGGCATGAAACCCATCGCCCAGAAAGACACCACGATTGACTGTCGCACCATTTAGCGTAAGAGCAGTCTTGCCTTCGTTAAAAAACTTGCCATTATTACAACTGAGCTGTCCACCGATAGTGGCGCCAACAAAATAAACTTCCCCTTCGGCCCTAAAGCCATTACGAAGGAAAACACTGCCACCAACTGTAAGCGAGTCACCATCGAGGGCTTCACCATTAGTATTGATGAATTGTCCACCATCACAAGACAACGTCCCCCCAATTGTCGTACTCGTTCCATGCAGCCGCACTTTACCTTCCGCCCGGAAACCCTCTCCCAGTATGACATCATTGACAACAGTAAATCCATCAGCAATAATCGCATTCCCCTCAGGATTAATGAATTGTGCATTCGTGCAACCCATCTGTCCACCGATTGTTGCGCTAACTAAACGTACTTCGCCCTCCGCTCTGAAGCCATCAGAGAAAAGAATGCTTCGCCCAATCTCAAGCGAGTCAGCATTTATGGCATATCCGTCAGGGTTAATGATTTGTGCGTTTTTGCAACTCATTTGCCCAACTATTGTTGCACCACGCAGGTCTACCGTACCCTCAGCCCTAAATCCATTACGCAAGAACAGATTACCTTCAACTGCCAATCCATCACCGTTGAGTGCCATCCCATCAACGCCTATAAACTCACCCCTGGAGCAATCTAATGATCCCCCAATCGTGGCGTCATTAAAATCCACTTCCCCTTTAGCATGAAATCCATCATTCAAAAACACGCTTCCGTCAACTTTAAGTGAATTACCATTAAGGGCTTTTTCCATAGGATCCTTTGCAGCAATAAACTTTCCGCCCTGACAAGCTAACTGCCCCCCGATATTTCCTCCTACTATACGCACACCGCCCAGATAGGACCCTTCACGTAACAACATATCTCCCTCAACTCTGAGGCTATCAGCCACGATACGACCTGTATGCGTTCTTTGAAGACTTAACATCCTTATTTTAGCATGCTGCAGCTTTACCCCACTCAAGATCGCGCACTCAGAAAAAACCAAAGGAACTCGGATTGTGACAAATTGCAGGTCAAGCTCTCCGTCGATACGCACGCCTATGAGGACAATACCTCTGTGCGCAACAAATCCCAAGGCTTCCTCGTCACTACAAAGCCAAGTGATACGATCGGATTTCAACGACCGCTCAACACCCCAGCCTTTGGCTTTTGAAGGCTCATTATCTTCGGTGTTTTTCGTTCTATAATCAGCTATAGCTCCCTCAGCAACCGTCTGAAATAGTTTTTCTTCGGCGGGGGTAAGCGTACTAAACTTTTTTCGGGCCAAATCAAGTAGCTTTGACGAGTTATCAGCGACTGTTTCTGCTTCGCCAACTGATGCAAAAGTAAGCAATCCACTCACAATGCACACCAGCATAATTACCGTTTTCTTCAGCATAGCTCATTTCCATCCATTTCTTTATCCTTATCTGAAACGCGCAAAACAAGGGAGCCCGGCACTTTAATCTTCCTCACACAAAAAACCCTTTACCCTGTTAGAGGTTTCACGCCAGCCCCTTTGAAGCAACATAAAGCTCTAATAGGGCCACTGGAGCCTGCCTTGAGCGAAGCCGAACAGAGCCACAAACGCAATTCCAGGATCGACTTTCCTAACCACATCCTCACCAAAATAAGTAGAAAATTGTAAATAGTAGATCGTAAATGAAAACGCCACTAAAAATAGTAACCACTAAATAGAAAATAGCAAATTAAAACGCCCGAAATAACCCTAAAACAGTCCCGATGAACCGGGATTTCGCTTCGCTCAATAACCTGTCCTACCGTAGCTTTACGCGAAAGAGGATCCAGTCGGCAGTATCCAGTATCCTTAAAAACCTGCCGGCTATGCTGGCGCTTCCGTATCGGTTAGCCCCCAACTCCGCTGGGGGTCGCAACGCCCCCCCTTCGTGAATTTCGCGCCCTTCGTGGTAAAAAAAATCCAGTATAATCCCGTAAATCCCGTCAAAATCCGTGGTTAGTTTGTGCGCACTTTTGCAAAGAAATGTAAACTTATGCGCATTTAGCGCCACCACTGGCAAACTTTGGTCAAAAATTACACAAAGTTTCCCCACCCATTTCCCCCGCTTCCCCGTGCCCCTGCCCTGTCCTGCGTAGCTTTACGCGCTCGCCGCGGCGGAGCGCGTCGCAGCCGGGAAGGAGGATCGTGGCTAAAAAAAACTTTGAAAAATCCGCAAAATTAACCTTGACGCAAAACCAAACCCCGTGTATTATAAACATCTAACAATAACAATCTATGATATAAAAGGCTAAAACAATGCCAACCGCCAAAAAAGCTGGAATGCAGTGGAAACTGGAACGTAGTGGATACCCCGATCTATCGCCGACCCCTATATTAACAAACAAACCCAATCTCAACATTTACATAGCATCGTTAACTCTGTAAAGAAAAGGACTTACAAAGAATTGAACCAAAACATGACAAAAAAAAACAAACCCAATCAAACCCAATTTCAAGCGACGGGGAAACTTTTTGGGTGGCACCTTTTTGCGTTTTTTGCAAAAGGGTGTTTGTCATTCCCGGGAAAGCTGGAATCCAGACCGTACACCCCAATACCCCATCCCCCGTCTCGTAAGGCAGACCAAAGGCGGACTGAATACTGGATACTTGCCACTGAATACTGAATTAAACCCCCGGATTCGCACCCCCAACCGCCCCCAGCCGACCCGCTGCTACTCTCTCGGCTCCCGGTACCCTACTACCAGCTTAACGTTGCATCCCGCCCCCTGGGCATTGATCTCTACCCGCACCGAGTCCTTACCCAGTGCCGGACGAACCTCACAGCCCTTGACGACCGTAGGCACAGAGACCTTGATCTCGCCAACCGTCCCAGCTACCCGGGACTTCAATCCGCCCAAAACCAGATTCGCGATCTCCCCAATCGCATCCTTGATCTCCCCCTCCTCAATCTCCTCATCCGCCTCCATCATCATCATACTCCGGGCAATCGCACCGGCACTGTCCAGATCGCACTGCACCAGAAGCGCACCCTGCAACGGACCGCCAAACGTCAGCGAGCCGGTCAAAGACGTCTCCACTCCGCCCGCCCCAGCCGCATCCGCCTCAACCTCCGATATCGGGAGCATAACCATCGTCTCAAAAGCCTCCGCCGCACCTTCCCACAAGCTGTCTTTAAGAACCGCTGCCTCTATCATAAAACGTCCCTTCGACTATTATCGAGCCCTAAACAGCACCCAAAACTAAAACCAAAAAAAGAGCAACTTACAACAATAAACCGCATACCAACAAAACTATCCCCTCAACCTCCACAAGCGCGGACCACTCATTCCCGCTAATACCCCATCGTCATTTCCCCAACCAATCTTAACACCCACAAACACCCAACACCGGAGATTTACCCCGCCAAACCAGCCAAAAAAACCAGCCGCCGCCCCAACAACCCCGCACCTGCCCCATCGCTTAACCTAACCCGCTGCCTGCCCCACGCCTGCCCCGCTTCTTCATGGAAGCAGTATGCCTACCCCACACCTGCACCACCGCTTGCACCACTTGACCCACACCTGCACCGCTGACAGCTCATATCCGCAGAACTGTAAATACCTGTTGACTTACAATCGCCAACACGCTATCGTCCATAGCTTAATCGGGGCGTGGCGCAGTTTGGCTAGCGCGCATGACTGGGGGTCATGAGGTCGCAGGTTCGAGTCCTGTCGCCCCGATTATCCGAGTTTTAACTGAAATTTGAGACTTTTAACGATTTATTTGTACTGGAGAGGTTTTTATGACACGCAAAATGGTGCCGATTGACGGCAATGCAGCGGCGGCGCACGTAGCGCATGCGACTAACGAAGTGATTGCGATCTATCCGATTACCCCGAGTTCGGGGATGGGCGAGATAGCCGACGCCAAGAGTGCCGCGGGCGGAACGAATATCTGGGGTACGATCCCGTCGGTAACTGAGATGCAGTCGGAAGGTGGGGCGGCGGGCGCTGTTCACGGGGCGTTGGCGGCTGGGGCGCTTGTGACGACTTTTACCGCGTCGCAGGGGTTGCTGCTCATGATACCGAATATGTACAAGATCGCCGGCGAACTGACACCGACGGTCTTTCATGTCTCGGCACGGTCGCTTGCCTGTCAGGCACTGAGTATTTTCGGCGACCATTCCGATGTAATGTCGTGCAGGCAGACGGGTTTTGCGATGCTCTGCTCGAATAACGTTCAGGAAGTGATGGACTTTGCCCTGATGGCCCAGCAGTCGACGCTGGCGGCGAGAATTCCGTTTTTGCATTTCTTCGACGGGTTCAGGACCAGCCACGAGATACAGAAGGTCGAGGATCTTAATTTTGACGATATGCGTGCGATGATCGACAACGATCTGATCGCCGCGCACAAGGCCCGTGCCCTGAGCCCGGACCACCCGATGATAAGCGGAACGGCCCAGAACCCGGACGTCTATTTCCAGGGCAGAGAGACGGTCAATAAATTCTATGCCGCTGTGCCGGGTATCGTCGAAGAGACGATGACCAAATTCGCAAAGCTGACCGGCAGAAGCTACAACCTCTTCGATTACATCGGCGCTCCCGACGCCGAAAAGGTGATCATCATCATGGGCTCCGGCGCCGAGACGACACATGAGACGGTTGACTATCTCACGGCGAAGGGCGAAAAGGTCGGCGTGCTCAAGGTAAGGTTATTCAGGCCGTTCAGCACGAAGCACTTTATCGACGCTCTGCCCAGGACGGTGACAAAGATCGCGGTTCTGGACCGGACCAAGGAGCCCGGCTCGATCGGTGAGCCTCTTTATATGGATGTTCGCACGGCGGTCGGCGAGGCGATGGGCGCCAAGACCACCGCGTTTGATAAATATCCGCTCATCGTCGGCGGCAGATACGGCCTCGGCTCGAAGGACTTTACACCGGCGATGGTAAAAGCCGCCTTTGATAACCTCGATGCCGCTGAACCTAAGAATGGCTTTACGGTCGGCATTATAGACGATGTGACGAACAAGAGCATTACGGTTGACGAGTCCTTCCATACCGACAGCGAGGTCTTCAGCGCGATGTTCTACGGTCTCGGTTCCGACGGCACCGTAGGCGCCAACAAGAACTCGATCAAGATCATCGGCGAGCAGACGGACAATTACGCCCAAGGCTATTTCGTATACGACTCGAAGAAGGCGGGCGCGGTGACCGTTTCGCATTTGCGTTTCGGCCCGAACCTCATCCGCAGCCCCTATCTCGTCGACAAGTCCGATTTTGTTGCCTGCCACAACCCCAGCTTCCTCGAAAAGTACGACATGTTGGCGGCGATCAAGCACGGCGGAACGTTTCTTTTGACCAGCTCGCATAACAAAGACGAGGTCTGGGCCACACTACCCGTGGAGGTTCAGCAGCAGATCATCGAAAAGAAGCTTAGATTCTACTGCATTGACGCGATCGCATTAGCCGAGGAGCTTGGCCTGGGCGCTCGGATCAACGTGATCATGCAGACGGCGTTCTTTAAGATCAGCGGCGTGTTGGCCGTCGACCAATCGATCAAGGCGATCAAGGACGCGATCAGGAAGACTTATGGTAAGAAGGGCGAGAAGATCGTCGAGATGAACAACTCGGCGGTAGACGCGGCTCTTGACAGGCTCTTCGAGGTAACGGTTCCGGATAAGGCGACCAGCACGAGCAACATGCTCCCGTCTGTTCCCGCTGATGCGCCTAAGTTCATCAAGGAAGTAACCGGCGAGATTTTAGCCGGTCGCGGCGACAAACTGCCTGTGAGCAAGATGCCCTGCGACGGCAAGTTCCCAACGGCGACGACTCAGTATGAAAAGCGAAATATCGGCGTGCATATCCCCGAGTGGCTTCCGGATACCTGCATCCAGTGCGGCCAGTGTTCTTTTGTTTGCCCGCACGCTACGATCCGGATAAAGGCCTATGACGCCGAACAGCTCAAAAATGCCCCCGCGGGCTTTAAGAGCGCCGATGCCAAGGGCAGGGACTTTGACGGGATGAAGTTTACCGTCCAGGTCGCACCGGAAGATTGCACCGGCTGTATGGTGTGCGTGGTGCAGTGCCCCGGAAAGGAAAAGGACGCCGACAAAAAGCCCACCGGACGCAAGGCGATCAATATGGTCCTGCAAGAGCCGGTGCGTGCACAGGAGAGCAAGTGCTACGAGCACTTCCTGTCGATTCCCAATACCGATCCCGGAAAGTTCAAGCTCGCCAGCGTCAAGGGCAGCCAGTTGGTTCAGCCGCTCTTCGAGTATTCCGGCGCATGTGCCGGGTGCGGCGAGACAGCCAATATCAAACTGTTGACCCAACTCTTTGGCGACAGGCTCTATATCGGCAACGCGACGGGATGTTCGTCGATCTACGGCGGAAACCTGCCGACGACGCCTTATGCCAAACGAAGCGACGGCAGGGGACCGACCTGGAGCAACAGCCTCTTCGAGGACAACGCCGAGTTCGGAATGGGAATGCGACTTGCCGTCAATAAGTTCAGGGTATACGCCGGGGAACTGCTTGATAAGGCAGCCGAGGGGAAATGTATCGATGCCGCGCTGGCCGGCGAAATTAAGTCGGCGATGAATGAGCAGACGAGTCAGGAAGCGATCGAACTGCAACGCGGTCGCGTTGAAAAGCTAAAGGCTCTGTGCGAAAAGAGCAAATGCGACGGCTGTAAACAGCTACTGACCGTTGCCGATTACCTGGTCAATAAGAGCGTGTGGGTAGTTGGCGGTGACGGATGGGCCTATGATATCGGCTATGGCGGGCTCGACCATGTTTTGGCCAGCGGCAAGAATGTAAACGTGCTGGTCCTCGATACGGAGGTCTACTCGAATACGGGTGGCCAGATGTCCAAGTCGACACCGCGTGCGGCGATCGCGAAGTTTGCCGCTGCGGGAAAGACCACGCCCAAAAAGAACATGGGCCTGATCGCGATGACCTACGGCAATATTTACGTAGCCCAGGTAGCGTTGGGCGCCAATCCCAATCAGGCGGTGAAGGCCTTCGTCGAGGCCGAAAATTATGACGGACCGTCGCTTATTCTTTCGTATACGCAGTGCATTGCTCACGGCATAAATATGTCGACGGGATACGAGCAGCAAAAGAAGGCTGTTACCTGCGGGCATTGGCCGCTGTTCAGGTTTGACCCCAGGCGGTCGGCGGCGGGCGAAAATCCCCTCCAGCTTGATTCCAAGCCGGCAACGACGGACTTCGAGGAATATGCCTACAGCGAGAACCGGTATCGGAGTTTGAAAAAGGCCAATCCCCAGCTTGCCGCTGAATTAATGGCGCTGGCGAAAAAGGATGTTGACTCGCGGTACTCGCTGCTGGAGAAACTCGCTGGTCTGTAACGCGGGCGATCATAACGCCGCACGATTGGCGGCGAATCTGAATACGGGAAGCGATCATGAAACGGCTTTGGGTGTTGAATCTTATGGCAGCGGCTGTTTTACTGGCTGGGGCCTGTGGTTGTCAGCGGATCCGCTCCGTCCTGAAACCGCTCAACAAGGCCGGATCTGCGCCGATATCGCAGATTTGCGGCCAAAATGGGTTCTCCGCCGATTGCGCGGTGACGTATTTCGGCGGTCAGGGCCGCCCATATTACAGCCACCAGCGTCACACCATCTGCCCCGACTCTGAGCGGATCGTGATATCAGCACGTCAGCCGCAGGGGGATTTTCAATGTGAACTCTCCGCGGGCCAGTTTCGCGTTCAAAACAGCCCCGGAGCCCTGACCGCTTCGACGATGCGATTCTGCGATAAACCGCTGCTGCAGGTCATACTGACCTGTTTCTTAGCCAATGCCGGTTTCGGAGACACCTCGTCCGGATCGGGTGCCGAGCCGATAAAGATCGAGGGGCAATGGTATCAGGCCATTGACTGGCCCGCCCGGCAAAAGGAGGCCCGTCCGGTCGCCTATCGCAATATCGACACCGGAATTATCGACCGCGTCCGTGTTGATGACACCCAAACTGGCCAATATCTGATCGCAACGGGGTACAATCGCAGGTTGATAGAGGCGGCTGGCAGACAAATTCCGACCAAAATCGACGTTTTCACTGCTGATAAAGGCCATTCCAGCCTAAATCGCATCTTGCAGCTTAGCTATCAAAACTGGAAATCTCAGTTACAGACGACAGAATAGCTGTCTATATGGCTCCGCTGAGTCGCCTTTTTGGTGCGACGGGCAACTCGAACAGGGCAAGATAGATCGATGGCCGGATTTGGCGGCAAAAATGCCGGTTTGAGCGGCGATATAGTCCTGAAAACGCTCAAAAACCCGCAAAAGTGGTGGAAATCCCGCGGCGGTAGTGCCCCATCAGGAATTTGAAATGTGTTCTTGAAAGGTCGCTGAGATGAAAAAAGTGCTCATTCTTGTACTTATCCTAATCTCGCTGTTTCTGCTCGTTCGTTCCAAATGGTTTCAAAGCCGCCTCGACAACCTCGGCAAAACAAACCAGCTCAATCTATCTTATTAAAGTATAGCCTGCGAAAAAAATGATCCGAAAATTGCGGCAAACCGCTTAAAAAAGTGCAATAATCAGCAGCATTATCAGTAGTGATATCACCGGTATTATCAGTACCGTAGCAGCCCCTGCCCCAAGTGTGTCTGTTTCCGCGAACAATTCCCGGACCCACGGAGTATAATTGCTAACTTCACTGGTTTTTATGGTTCTTAATCGCGGCAACGTAACAGCTGTGGCTGTAGACGTAAGTGCTTGTGTTTTAGTATGTTACATTCGACAAAGCCCCCGTATCAGCGTTGCTGACCGAAGGATTTGTTTTTTTTGCGTCAGGGGGGCGGTTGTGCTTTTGCCGACACCATCGCAATGAACGTAATTTTTTAGCAGCAGTGGGTTTACGACGGAAAAAGGTTAAGAATCGATGCACTCAAACCGATAAATTTTATCAGGTGCGCTGCCCGTGCAGCGCGCAGCCGGCGTGTGAGCCTGGAAGGCTGGAAGCGGCGAGGGAAAACGCCGCTGTTCGCCGGTAATTGAATTATTCGGTGTGCAGAACTAAGGATGGCTCGGCCGTAATCGCCGACAGATGCAATGAAACAAAAAACGAGATTCAAAAATTTGATCGTCTTGTCTCTGGGCCTGCTCTGTGTGGGGTGTTCTAACGACATACTTGATCCGACACAAATAGGTCGTTTTCGCCCGGTACCCGTAGTTAACGTCATACTCGAGTCGCTCGGCGTTGCCGACGAGCCCGAAGCAAGGTACGCCGGCGCCGAGGACCCGCGACCGGAGGATATAATTCCGTATGAACAGG
>DAOVVQ010000199.1 GCA_030637065.1 Planctomycetota bacterium | reverse complement strand
TTTATGCTCAATAATGTCAGATATCAAGTTTTAAATTTTGGAAAAGCTAAACAGGGTGGGCCAAGGGCCACGCTACGGATTGGGTTGTGGATAGGCCCACCGGTCCCGATAAATCGGGACACGCTGCCACCCTTGCTGACAGACTGATGCACATTTTTATAATGGGATAGGTATAACACGCTAAGGTTGTCTGTGGGTGACAAAATGGCGGCTTGGAGGGGTGCCGGAGGGCGATTTTGGGAGAATTTTTGGTTTGAGTGACAGTATGTGTCACCGTTGGCGGTTTTTATTTGACAGCGTCCGCAGGTGGGGCCTAAATTGGCATAATGCTCCTGCGTATTTGCCTTGCTTGCGATAAAGGCTTCGGCGTCAGCGTGAGTATTGCGCGGAAGTATGTGCCCTCCAGAATGAGTCGCCTGCCCCCTGCGAAGGAGAAGAAAGACGGGGGCAGGCGGCATTTTTTTGATTCCAATGAACGCGGCCCCGGTGCATGGTGCGGGATGGCCCTCGAATTGGGTGGTCCCGGCGCGCCGGGATTTGGCGGAGCCAAACCGATGGTGGGAACCCTGTGCATACGCCCATCGGTTTGCTGCGCAAACACGCTGCCACCCTTGCTGCGAACAGGAGTGGTGATAAGTTATCTACTGTGCCAGCTAAACAGCGTGGGCCAGGGCCCACCCTGATTTGAATCGCTTCGCGATGCTGTTTAAATAGATCCCTCCGCTCGCTTTGCTCGGTCGGGATGACGGGGCCCGTTAGCCCTGCAAAATTGGAGCCGATGCGCATACGGCCATCGGTCCCGATAAATCGGGACGCGCTGCCACCCTTGCTGCGAATTGGATAGGTGATGAGTTGACCACTGTGGTGGATTATGCGGTTGAGTGTTGGATGGGTGGAGTGTATAATGTTGTTTTGCTTTGATCGGGCAGGTTTGGTTTAGTTTTTTTCTTATTTTAATCTTCCGGAGGCGTAAACGTGGTTCAGAACAGGATATCGCGGAGGCAGTTTTGCAGGAGCGGGCTTTATGCAGCGGCGGCAGCGGGTACGGCTGGGGTTGCAATCGGCGGCGGTGAGGTATTGGGCGCGAAGAAGGCCGGGCGCGGCGATAAGTCCGGTGGTAAAAGGCAGCCTAATATCGTTTTGATCTTTTCCGACCAGCAGCACTGGCGGGCTATGGGTTTTCTGGACGGTTTTTTCGATACTCCGACGCTTGACGGGCTCAGCGAGGACAGTTGCGTTTTCGAGCGGGCATTTTGCACCACGCCGCAGTGCAGTCCGAGCCGCTCTTCGATATTGACGGGCTGCTATCCGACGCGGACGGGTGTTAAGATCAATACCGGCGCTCTCGACAGCCAGCCGCTCCGGCAGGAGACGGTCGGGGCCATGCTGCAACGGGCCGGGTACCGCACGGCGTATTTTGGCAAGTGGCACCTCGGCGATGAAGATATTGCCAACAGGGGGTGGGACAGCAGCATTATGAAGGTCAAAGACCCGCTTACCGAGAGCAGCGCCGTTGAATTCATCAAAGACATCGCAAACGACAGCGGTCCCTTTGCGTTATTTGCATCCTTTAGCAATCCGCACGACATCTACCACTTTGAAAGGCATACAGCCGACGGCGATATATCCACGATCCCCCTGCCGCAGTCGTGGCATGAGGAGACGTTTGACAATAAGCCTGTCGTGCAAAAGCAGTTCATGACGGACAACCAGGGCACGGTGATCTGGGATAAAGAGCGAGCGACATGGCAGAACTATCGCGACTGCTACCGGGTCAAGACGCGGCTCTATGACGATAATGTCGGCGCTATTGTGGGCCAGTTGAAGGAGCAGGGGCTGTGGGAGGATACGATCGTTATCGTGACATCGGACCACGGTGATATGGATACGAATAACCGGCTGATCTACAAGGGGCCGTTTATGTACGAGCACATGGTGCGGATTCCGTTGATGATCCGGGTGCCGGGGCGATTTGGCGGCAAGGGCGGCAAACGCATCGGCGATCTCGACACGGTCAACGTCGATATTACCCCGACGATACTTGACCTGTGCGGGCTGGATGCGATCGATTGCGACGGGATATCGCTGAAACCGACCCTTACGGGGCGAGGCGGGCAGGAGCGAAGGGAATTCGTTATCGGCCAGTACCACGGCAAGCAGCAATGGGTCAACCCGATACGGATGATTCGCACGGAGGAGTTTAAGTTTAACCGGTATATCCGTTACGGCGACGAACTCTACGACCTGAAAAATGACCCGGAGGAACTGCGAAACCTGGCAAACGACCCGAAGTATGCCGGGACAAAAAAACGACTCGTAAAGAAGCTGGACGAATGGATCCGGCAAAATAACGACCCCTTCTACTCGCTGAGAGTAACGGACATGAAGGGTAAAAAGATTGATTAGTTGTTGGTCTTTATTTGTGTCTGATCCATGCAGATAATGCACATTTTCCTGATGTGGATTTTATATAACCCTTTCAGGGTATTTTAAAGGCGTGGGGTATCGTTTACCCAGGGTGGCGCTGCGCTTACCCTGGGCTGAGCTTAACAGCCCCTTCGGGGCAGGGCTGGGTACAAACCGATAAGATAGGTTACAGAACGTACCGATGACATGGGTAACAGTTTTGGCGTGATATTGGGGCAGAACTAAAATTCGTGGCTCGCGGAAAATTTGTCCAATATGTATAATATGGCCGCTATTGCCTTTGTGTTATGCCCTGATGGTGTGGCTGGAATTTTTCTTTTGACTTTGGGCGTTATTTGGTTAGACTACGGGGCTTTGTGAGCCTGTCATAATCTTAAAATTACCGTCAGGGAGCTAATAAATGCCGTATAATTGTGTAGTAATGATCAAGCAAGTGCCTGATACTAAAAGGGTTACGGGCCAGGCGATGAATGACGACGGCACGGTGAATCGTGCTGCGTTGCCTGCGATATTTAACCCTGAGGACCTCAATGCGCTGGAGTTGGCCCTTGAGATAAAGGATCAATATGGAGGTACAGTGACCGTTATAACGATGGGATTGCCTGCTGCGAGCGAGGTCCTGCGGGAGGCGTTGTACCGTGGTGCGGATTCAGCGATCCTTGTTACGGACCGGCGGTGTGCGGCGAGCGACACGTTGGCAACGAGCTATATTATCAGTTGCGCGGTGAAAAAGCTTGATTATGACATCGTGCTGTGCGGTCGTCAGGCGATTGACGGCGACACCGCCCAGGTGGGTCCGCAGCTTGCCGAAAAACTCGAAATACCGCAGATCACATACGTTGAAAAACTGATACATCTTAACAACGGCAGTATCAGCGCTCGCAGGAGCATCGGTGCCGGCTGGCAGGAAGTCAAGGCGGGACTTCCGGCGCTGCTGACCGTGGTCGACGAGGCGAACGAGCCGCGGGTGCCGGCGGCGAAGAAGCTGATGAAATACAAAAAAGCCAGGACCAGAGCCGAGGTGGAAAAGGCGGTCCGCGAGGCTGGCAGCAACGACGACAGCAAGACCGCCAAACTGGTCGAAACGCAATGCAAGGCCCTGGATGAAAAGGGTCTGTTGATAAAGCAGTGGGACCTTGACTATCTGGAAGCGGACATGCAGTGGTGCGGTCGCGACGGGTCGCCGACGAAGGTACACCGGATACAGAGCGTGGTACTCGAGGCAAAGGGAAGCAAAGAGGTCGCCCCCACGCTGGAAGCGATTACTGAGATGACCCATGAACTAATCGAAGAGCACACGATCGGGTAAGACCGGCCGGTAAGGAAAATAAAAGGATTTAACTATGATAGACGTGAACACTAACGGAGAGGTCTGGATCTTTGCCGAGCAAAGGGAAGGCGCTCTCGCCGAGACGTCTCTGGAGCTTATGAGTAAGGGCCGCCAGCTCGCCGATACATTGGGTGTCGAGTTGTGTACGGTTCTGATAGGCAGCGGTGTCGAGAAGCTGTGCGAAAAACTCGCCCACTACGGCGCCGACAAGGTTTATCTCATAGAAGACCCGCTGCTCGAGCGGTATCAGACGACGTCATACGCGAAGGTCATTGACGAGCTTATTCACGAGTATCATCCGCAGATCATGCTCTACGGGGCTACATCGTGCGGCAGGGATCTTGCTCCGCGGGTGGCCAGTGCCATTAAGGCCGGGCTGACGGCGGACTGCACGGACCTCCAGATCGGCGACCACGAGGTGAAGAAGACCTCCACGACATATAAGAATCTGCTGTTCCAGATACGTACGGCCTTTGGCGGCAATATCATCGCGACGATCATCAACTACGACCGCTGGCCGCAGATGGCGACGGTTCGCGAAGGCGTGATGCCGATGCCCGAGCCCGATACCAGCCGCAAGGCCGAGGTGGTAAAGGTAAAAGCGAAGATGACCGCAGCCGATCTTGCCCTTGAAATAATTCGCGAGCACCATCAGGAAAAGAAGGTCAACCTCAAGGCGTCCAGGATAATTGTCGCAGGCGGTGCGGGTGTCGGCAGCAAGGAGAACTTCAAGCTGATCTGGGATCTTGCCCACAGCCTTGGGGCTTCGCCGGGTGCTACTCGTGCGGCTGTGGACCTTGGGTACATTGACCGCGATCATCAGGTCGGCCAGACGGGCACGACGGTAAGGCCGAGCCTTTATATCGCCGCCGGGATAAGCGGCGCCATCCAGCACCAGGCGGGTATGAGTGAGAGCAAGAAAATAATCGCGATCAACAACGATCCCGATGCGCCGATATTCAATGTCGCGCACTATAAGATCGTCGGCGATCTCAACGAAGTGCTTCCAATGTTGACCAAGGCGATAAAGGAAAAAGTGTAACAGGTCGCCGCCTCGATTGACGGGGCCGGCTGCCTGTAATCAGCAATCTTCAATACGGTATCTATATTATGGCAAATTTCTACAAGGACAATGACGACATCCAGTTCCTGGTAAAGCACATGGACATGGAGGAACTGGCAACCTACTGCGAAGACGGCTTTCGGTTCAGCGAAGAATTCGACCATGCCCCGGCGGATGCCGCTGAGGCGGTGGTCAATTACGACCTGATACTCAACTCGGTCGGCGAGCTAAGCGGCGATTTTATCGCTCCCCGCGGGGAGGACATCGACCGGCAGGGCTCGACGCACAACGAAGACGGCAGCGTAAGTTATGCCGACGGGATCGCCGAGTCGCTCGAGGCGCTGGGGAAGGCCGATGTGATGGGCTTTACGCTTCCGTATCGGTTCGGCGGGCTCAACTGTCCTGAGACGATATATTCGATCGCGATCGAGATAGTCTCCCGTGCGGATGCGTCGCTGATGAACATTTTCGGGCTCCAGGGCATCGCCGAGACGATCAACGCGTTCGCCTCGGAGGAGATAAAACAGCAGTATCTTCCGGATTTTGCGGTGGGCAAGGTGACCGGTGCGATGGTACTGACCGAGCCCGATGCCGGGTCGGACCTGCAGGCGTGCAAGCTGCGTGCCTTTCAGGATGAGAAGGGTAACTGGCTGCTGCACGGGGTCAAGCGGTTTATCACGAACGGATGCGGCGAGGTTCTGCTGGTGCTTGCCCGGAGCGAGCCGGACCGGTCGGGCGGTTTGGGTCTGTCGCTTTTTGTCTGCGACCGCGGCCCTACGGTAAGTGTTCGCCGGATCGAGGACAAGCTGGGCATTCACGGATCGCCGACGTGCGAACTGTTTTTTGATAACACCCCCTGCCAACTGATCGGAGAGCGTCAGCGCGGGCTTGTTACCTATGTGATGGCGCTGATGAACGGCGCCCGCATCGGGATCGCCGGCCAGTCACTTGGCCTGGCGGAGGCGACATATCGTGTCGGTCGCGACTATGCGGCGAGCCGGGAGCAGTTCGGTGTGCCGATCGAGCGTCTGCCTGCGGTGCGCGATATGGTGATCGATATGAAGATATCGATCGAGGCCGGTCGGGCTCTGCTTTACGAGACGGGCCGCATGGTCGATATCGAGATCGCGATGCAAAAGGCGCTCGAGAATCCGCCCGCTGACAAGGCCGAGCTTAAGAAGATCAAGAACAGGTCCAGGAAGGTCAGGCGTTTGGCGGCGATGCTGACGCCTATGAGCAAATACTTCTGCTCCGAGATGAGCAACACGGTAGCATATGACGCGATCCAGATATTGGGCGGTTCCGGTTTTATGCGGGACTATCCGTGCGAGAGATTTGCCAGAGACGCCCGTATCACGACGATATACGAAGGCACCAGCCAGTTGCAGGTTGTCGCAGCCGTACGCGGGGTCTGCGGCGGTACGCTCGAAAAGTACCTTGCGAAACTGGTTAAGAAGGAATACCGCTCGGATGTGAAGGACCTTCTGGACGTTTTGGCGGAGGGGACCGAACAGCTCAGGGAGGCGATCGCGTTCGTAAAGAAGTCGGGCGTGGACTATATGGATCTGTACGGGCGGCCGCTGGTCGATGTGGCTATCTGCCTGATAAACGGGTACCTGTTCCTCGACCAGGCGTCGAGCAAGGTCGAGTATCAGTTGGCTGTGGCCGATAACGGCGACGGCGAGACGGGCAAGACGATGAGTATGACCGACCGAAAGAAGATAGTCGCCAGGAGATATATCAGCCAGAATGCGGCAACGATAAAGGCCCTCACAGAGAAGGTCCTGACCGGCGACAAGTCAACCTTCAAGCAGTATGAAGAGCTGATCGGCCCGGTGCCGGAAGACCTGTAATCCAGAGCAACGGGGCCAAGGGGCGATTGGGCGAGACGGCGAGGGCTACAAGGGGCGAGGGGACGCGGCTGCAAGGATCGCGACTACAGGGGCCAGTGCGAGACTGCATGAAATGCGACTGTACGGGCGAAACGATACGGGGGCCGGTGGCTGTTGGTATCAATAAAAAAGGGCTGCGAAACCTGGCTCGGTCTCTACAGCCCTTGGGACTTTTCGTATTCTGTCTCTTCTTAAAATACTTTGCGCCGGCGTAACCAGCCACATGTAGCAATGCCAATGCTGCTTAGCATCATGGCTCCGGGGGCGGGGATCGGCTTGAAGTCAACATGGACGTTAGCCCTAAGCGTCTCGTTCTGGCCGACTTCACCTACAAACAGGTACATACTCGAACCCGTAAGTGTAATATCCGAAAAACCGGCAGTGAGGGACCCACCATCGCCCAGCGTTACCCAGCCATCACTGGTATCAGGATCCAGACCCGGGAAATAACCCGCATCATAAACGGCATCACGAGAACCAATGGTCGCCGTGGCGAAATCAATAGAG
>DAOVVQ010000021.1 GCA_030637065.1 Planctomycetota bacterium | reverse complement strand
GCGGCCGTCGGCTCGGCCTTCAGGACCACTCCGTAGCCAAATACCACCCAAAGACAAACAAACGCCGCAAATATACCCGCCCTCTGCATAAACATCGCTCCTCTTTGCGTCCGCTACGGCCCGCTGCTATCCGTTATTCGATGCCATATTTCTCCATCAGGACCGTTTCAAGCATCTGGCGGTCGGCAACCGACAGAACAGCGTTGAAGCTGTAGAACTCGGCTATCAGCCCGGTAAAGTCGGCCAGGCTGCCGTTGTCGCCAGTGAGGAACTTGCTCTTTGCTTCATTATGTCCCAAGGCACAGTCGTTAAAGTGATTGGGCAGTTCATAAACCGGCGTGTACGTGCCGATGGGGTCTCCGTTGACAAATCCAGAGAATACATTTGGATCTGCCGCCGAATCCATTACAAGCGATGCGACATAGACCGTATCGGGACTGACCGGCGCATTCACCGTCTGCGCAGCCTGACCCCAATCGGGATATTCATCAGTAAGGTTCAGAGCCCAGCCGTTGATGTACAGAACACCGCCATCTATGTAGAAACTCAAACCAGCCTTGTTGTTACCGCCCTGTTCCCAGATTATCTGCTTCGTCGAAACATCATCCTCACTCGTCTTGAATACCACCACGAGCGTCTTGGCCCAATGTGGACCGCCCTTATTGATGTCCGTGCTGTCGGCAACATCCAGATGCACTCCCGCACCGGCGAAATCAATTGCCGGATGACCGTTGATCGCCGCCTCTACGTATAAGGGCTTCTCGGCCCAGACCGTTTGCGTAGCATCGTTATTGTTGCCCTGGTCGTTCCAGTTGCTCACGAGGTCGTTGACGTCGGTCGTAATGCCAAGGCTGGCGACCAGTTTCATCTGGGCCTGCGGGCCTGCCGTCGCCGAACGCTGCTGGGAGTATTCGGACTCATAGCCGAAGATATCCACCGCTGTGACCACGTAGAAGTATTTCACAAAGTTGCTTGCCGTACTATCGACATAATCGCTGCTCGTCAGCACCGAAGGGTTGATCATGACATAATTCGCACCCGAAACAGTCGAACGATAAACATTATACCCGCCCATGTCCGGCTCGGTGTTATCAGGCCAGTCCAGCGTGACCTCCCTGTCACCGGCTGTAGCCGACGGCCTGCCCGGCGCCGCAGGCTCGACACCCAACAGCCAATTGCTCGCTATAACAGAAAGGCTGTCATTACCGACCGACCCGCTGCCGGACTGGTTGGCTCCGTTGCACCAGTTGTTAAGCTCGGTACACTCGCCGAACATCCACTTGCCGGCAAATAGCTCCAGGTCGAACTTATCGATATCATTATCCCAGTCCAGATCGCCGACGCGCGAAACCGAAACGTCAAAATCGTCATAATAAAGGCTGCCGCCGTCGAAGACGTTGAGGCGAAGCGTGTAATCGCCCTTCTCGCTAAACACCGCCGTCGTATCGATCGAATTGGCGTCGCCGAATGTTATCTCACCGGGGCCATCAGCTTTGATCCAGTTGGCGGTCAGGCCCACGGGATCGCTGCCCGGGTTGCCCGGATCGGTCAGCGGCAAACCGTCATCGCTTACCACCGGGTCGAGTGTCGCCGGGGCCGCCGGATAGATCGCCCGATCGTCGCCGACATCGACCGACGGAGGAAAGTTCGTTCCGAGAAAACGCTTTACCCTGCCGTCCATCGTTGCGACGTATAGGTTGCCGTTGGCTGCGGCGACACCGTCCCATACCGGCATCGACTCGAGAGAATACTGAGCCATCACACTGCCGTCGGAAGTAAGTACCGCGCGGATCAGAGCACCATGCTTGCCATCTAAAGCCTCATCCTGAGCATTCAGCTTATTCTGCATATCCGGATCGTACTCCGGGTCAGAGGGGTCCATCGCCCACCAGTCGAAAGCATCTTCCTCGTCGACCAGGTCCTCGGGGCCGGCGACCCACAGGATCTTATCGGTAAGAGCCATCGCCCTGGCCATGATCGGCACATTTTCGTCCGTCCAGTCATACGTGATCGTCTCGGATGCGGGATACTTTTCAGCCCTGAAGAGGTGATATTCCAGTGCGGTCGACCACTTGAAGAATTCCGGCCTCCTGCCGTACCCGAAGACACTTTCGTCATCGAACGCCAATATCCGCCCAGCCGGTGCATACTTCCCGGCCTGAGCCCAGCCGCCCGCTCCGCCGGCAAAACTCTTGCCCCAAACCCAGTAGTTGCGATGGAACCAGTGGTCGTCGAGCAGGCTCGTCGGAGCAAACAGGTGCATGCCCTTGCCATACTGCACGGAGGCCTGCTCGGCACTGTTGCTCGAATGAGGCGCGATGTCCTCCCGGTTTCCGTCCATGTCGAACCGCTGCGATTTCATATAGATATACTCGCCGTCGCTCGTGAGTATATCGGCGATGGCCACCGGCATATTCATACCCTTAATATGCACCTGCAGGTTCTCGCCCGTATTCGGATCGTACTCGTCGAGCACCACTTCGTTCAGCTTGTTGCCGCTAAAGGGATCGATCTGCAGGAATCGCAGACCGCCGTCGAGGAACACACTCCTGCCCGCAACGCAGTAGATCGTATCGTTTACCACAAGGGCCGTTCCCGGCAGCGGCCAGACGGATTCGACCTGCTCGTAAGCGGTCATTTTCAGGTTCAGCGGGGCCGCCTGAAAACGCCAGATCAGATCGCCGTCCGATGCGCTCAGACAGTACAGAAAACCGTCGGCAGAGCCGAAGATAACCCGTCCCTTGTAGATAGTCGGCGGCGAATCGATCCGCCCGCCGGCCATATAGCTCCAAAGCAGAGCACCGCTGGCCTCGTCCAGGGCATATACCGTATGCAGGTCTTTGCCTGCGACATAGACTTTTCCATTAGCGATAACCGGCGCCGAAAGCTCGCCGTCAAGATCGACTTCCCAAGCGAGGGCGACCTCCGCCGGGACAACCGATCTCGAATAGCCGCTTCGCATCGGATCGCCGCGATACATCGGCCAGTCATCCACGCCGGTATCAGCGGCGAAAGCCTCACCGTAAGCCGGACCCGGCTGGAGCCGCTGCCCGTCGGGTATCGCCTGCGGATAGTCCGGGTCGGCGTGGGCCGGAGTGACGGCGTTAAATGCAAACAATTTTGACTCGTGGTAGCATCCGCAACTGTGCGGCGGATTATATATCATACCGTTACACGGAATAAATCCGTAAGAACAACTGCCGCGAACCCAGTGGTGAATCTCCCACGTCTCGGCTTTGGGGTCGACGAACTCGTTTCCGTTCCTTGAGGGGATAAGATAATTCGTCGTAGCCTTCGCCCGGTAGCAGCGCGAATGGAACCAGTGCGTCTCGACATCCGGCGCAAACTGGCTAAGGATAGTTCCCGTACCCGGATCCCATCCCGTACATTCACCCGAACTACCTCCACCCGAGACCGCCATCACCCATGCCTTGTCGTCCATCACAAGAAGGTCATACTGGTTGTTGCTCCTGCTCTTTTCATGGTAGTCCTTCCATAGAAATACTCCATCCGACGCCCGCAATCCCGTCAAGGTCAGATCGGAATCGCCGCCCTGGAACATGATAACGCCGTCATACGAAACCATCGTCGTACCGAAATTCGGCTGCATCGATTCCATTCTCGGTACAGGCACCGAGGCCCACAAAAGGCTCCCATCGCCGCGATTTAAGGCGACCACCTTTTCGCCGTCGTGGAAATAAACCGCGCTGGCATCCGCCGTCAGCGAAAGCCACGCCATAGGAGAGTCGTATTGCCAGAGCACCGTCCCCGTCGCAGCATCTATCGCCTTGATCCACCTCGTCGTCTCATCCCACGCGAATTCATTCTTGACATAAGCCTTGTTGTCGCCGGTTGACTTGTTAGGAATGCGATAATCATTGAAGCCCGTTTTGGGCGGATTGTGCTTGACACATGCAAACAGCACGTCATCGGAATAGACGAACTCCTCTGTCATGATCGAGTTAGGCTCCGTCCATATAAGATCGCCCGAAGCGGCATCGAGACAGCTAAGCCCCGTCCCTTCCAGCCCCAACGTAACAAAAACCCTGTCGCCGGAGGCCACAAGCCGCCGGGGCAAAACCGCCGGACCGCTCTTAAACGGCCACATCTGCGTCATAAACGAGGCGATAGGCTTTTTCCAAAGTATCGTCCCGTTAAAGCCGTCGCGGGCATAAAGAGACCATTTCGACGGCAGTTGTACCGACGCCTTCGACCCTTCGTCGATTATGTAAAAGATCCGCTCGCCGGCAACCACAAAGCCCGTCGTCGACGACATGTGATCATGCTGCCTCGACCATTTGGGAGAGCCCATCCACTGAATCCGTCTCGGCGGACCGACAACCGTGTCATTGGCAACGGCATTATTCGTCGAATCGTGCAGATAATGCGTCCACTCGTCAATATCCGAAGGCCTCGGCTTGACCGTTTTGACCCAGCCGCCAACCCCGTCACTGATATAGGCGACGCCATTGGGCCTGAGAATACGCAGCACCTCATTGAGATCAAACGGCATCGAGGCTATAGACTGCTCGGATACGAACAGCGTCGCAAGGTTCTCTATGTACGGAAGTGTCGAGCCGCTGAACTCTTCGGCTGTGACGTGGCCATACAGACCCAGCGACTTTATATGTGCCCGGGCAGCGGCAACATTCGCCGCACTGCTGTCAAGACCGTGTACCAGGAAGCTGTTGGAGTCGTGGATCGCAGCCGTAAGCGTCCCATCGCCGCAACCGTAGTGAACAACAAGCCCCCCTTCGATCCCCGCAGCCTGCAAAATCTGCCCGGCCAACTGCTCCTGCGGCGACGCCATGGCGCCGGCGGCGACTAAAACAACTGAAAGACAAAAGAACAATACCGTAAATAAAAATCTGCCCCTGACCATTGAGATTCCTCCGTTCACTCTAAACATCACAGCGAAATCCAGGTCTTGTCGCCATAAACTCGCCCAGTGCAAATTTGGCGCATAAGACCCCCTCGCCGAATAACCGCACCTTCTCCCACCAATATAGTAGCAGATTCAACGAAAAAAGCAAGGAAAAAGTAAGGTTTTCCACTACCGGAGGCAATTCATGCTCTTTTTTGCCCGGTATGCCCCGGTCTGCATGAACCCCCACTGCGGCGGATTCCACGATCCCGCCACATCCATACCAATTGAAATCGCCCCCCGGCTTTATCAGGCCTTGGCGTTATTGCCCAGGTATTCCGTCTTGGGCAGCGACCCTGTAAGCGGCAGTGCGTATTCGACGAAGGCGTCGGTCATCCCGTTGCCGTCGGCGTTGATGAACTCATCGGGTACCGATTTTGTTCTCTCAGCGACGTTTGCCAGTTCGGTCATGAACAGCTCCACGGCATAGTTGTCGCCATTGCCGGTCCTCTTCATGGCCACCGAACCGTTATCCTCGGTCATCGACAGCCTCACAGCCTCGCGACCGCATCGCCTGGCTTCCTCGACATCGGTCGGCGACTGCAAACCGGCAAAACTTCTCTGCAAATATCCGAACGTATCGGCCCGAACGCGTTTTACGCCGAGATTGCCCTTGATCTGACCGGCCAAAAAGTCCGCCAGTGCACCGGTGCCCGAAAGCTGAATATTGCCGTGAGCGTCCTTTTCCTCCTCCTCGACGACCTTTTCCGTCCAGGTCTTGCCGTCGGCATCGCACATACCCTCGCTAACGGCAATGACGCATCGGCCCAATCTCTTATAAACACCCTCGACATCGCCAAGGAACTTATCCATCGAGACCGGTCGTTCCGGCAGGTACACCAGATGCGGACCGTCATCGTCCCGCTGCTTGCCCAAAACCGCAGCTCCCGTCAAAAATCCGGCATGACGGCCCATGATAACGTCGATCTTAACGCCCGGAAGAGCCCGGTTATCAAGGTCGTCGCCCATCAGCGCACAGGCGACAAACCTACCGGCTGTCCCGAAACCCGGGCAATGGTCGGTAACCAGAAGGTCATTATCGACGGTTTTGGGGATATGGAACGCACGCAGATCGAAGTTGATATCGTCGGCCATATTGTTGATAATGTAGCACGTATTGGCTGAGTCGTTGCCGCCGATATAATAGAAGTATCGGATGTCGCGTTTCTTCAGGACAGCCAATATCTTCTCGCAGTATTCCGCATCCGGTTTATCCCGACTCGATCCCAAAGCCGACGACGGCGAAGCGGCAACCCGTTCGAGCACGTCGGAGGACAGATTTGTCAGATCGACAAACTCTTCCTTGATTATCCCGCTGACAGCGTGAACGCCGCCATAGAGCTTCTCAAATTTCGCTTGTTTCTGCGCCTCTTCGATAACGCCGACCAGCGAGGCGTTGATCACGCCGGTGGGACCGCCCGATTGACTGACTATTGCATTTGCCACTTTTGACACCTTTCCTGACATACCGGTTAATGTTGTCGTTTTTGGGGAACTACCGGCCAGTGATTATACATATCAAAGCCGCAGAGGCAAGAACAAATCCGACCACCAGCGGAATTTACGTGAAACAAAACCCCAGAATCCACTTTCAACAAGGTTTTGCCGGTCAATTCACACCAAATCTGCGTACTGTCATTCCCGCGAAGGCGGGAATCCAGCATAAAACAACATCGCGAAGCGATTCCACAATTGCCACATGGCCCCCACCGTCCGCAGCAAGGGTGGCAGCGTGTTTGCGAAGCAAACCGATGGACGTATGCACACCGACACCCACCATCGGTTTGGCTTCGCCAAACACGCTGCCACCCGCTGGGGAACATCCGACTACGAATTGGCCGCGACCGCCAAGCCCGGTTTGAGGAAATATAGCCATTTAGCTGCGATTTCCCCCTCCAGTATCGCCCCAGCCGCCTTTCCGTAATATTCAAGCTGCCCGGCGTAAGTTGCCGCCCTTTGATGAGCGGAGTCGGTGGTTACATCGTCAGTCTTAAAGTCGACAATGACAAATCCGCTGGCGGTGGGGATGATCATGTCGATAATACCCTGCAAGATCGTGGTTTCCCCGGCGGCGGACCCATCAGCGTCAATGGCCAACGTAAAGGGCCACTCGCGAAGGAGCCTGTTTCCCGCTGAGATCGCCTGGACGCCTAATTCTGAGGCGAAAAATTTCTCGATCGAACCAATATCGATGAGCCTGGCCGTTTCTTTGGCGATAAGGCCGGCTCCGACCAGTTTTTCGATCACGGTTTGGACCGAATCTGCGCTGACAGGGCCCGAAAGGTCCAGGTGCCTGATGACAAGATGCACAGCGGTTCCGATCTCTCTGCGATCCGGGGCAATGTCTTTCGAGACGGCCTTGGGGACCTGTTTAAGGGCTGCGGTAAAGCTCTTCTTCGCAAATTCGTCGCTTCGATGCGTCCGCAGACTGACAGATTCCTTGGCCCGCTGCTTAGTCGCGGACTCAAACGGATACCGCCAATTCAAAGACGCCTTGATCTTATCCGTAAGCGACTTGGCCGTCTGGCTGGGCAGGGCCGATGCCTTTGCCCCGTCCTCTTTCGCCCCAGCAGCCTTTTCGTGTGCCGATCCAAGGATCCGGTTTGCTATCACGTCGAGACCGTCCGCCGCCAGGAGCCGGGCCACGAACAGATCGTCGTCCGCAACATCACCGTCGCAGCTTATCCCAAAAATATCGTGCAATTGCCTCCGATTACCCAGACCGTAAAGCAGCCAGTCGAAATGGCACTGAGCCTGCCTCAACTGCCAGTCCGCAGGCGGAACCTGCCCGAGTATCCCACAGCCCCGGACGATACTGCTGCAATGATTCGCCTTTTGCGTCGCCGTAAGAACGAGCCTCTCGCGGGCCCGCGTAACAGCGACATATAGCAGCCGCATCTCCTCGGCTATCGTCTGGTCGAGCTTCTTTTCGGCGATGATCTCGTGTGCCATCCCCGGCAGCTTTACCCTGGATTCGTGGTCGATGATCGTAAGGCCGATAGTCTCGGTCTCGTCGATGAGGCAGTCGCCGAAAGAATCCTTCTTATTAAAACGCTGATTAAGCTCCGCTAAAAACACAACCGGAAACTCCAGCCCCTTGCTCTTATGGATGCTCATTATCCGAACTGCATTCTCAGCGGCGTTTTCCGTCTGCGCCGGCGCCCAGTCCTGGCCCTCTTTGAGCAGCTTTTCGATAAAGTCAACGAACCGTGTCAAAGACTTCGCCTGCCCGCCCCCGGTAAAACCCTCGAACTGTATCGCCCTGTCGTGCAGCTTCAACAGGTTCGCCCGCCGCTGGGGCCCGTTCGGTAGTGCCGAGACAAACGAAAGATAATCCGTCGTCCGCAGCACGCTCCATATCAGCTCAGCCAGATCGCCCCTTCGCGACTCTTTCCGCCACCGCTCGATCTGCTTAAGCGCATCTATGAGCTTACAACGCAAATCCTCACTCTCGCCGCATTTAACGTAGTTAACAGCCCGGTCATAGAACCCCGGCTGGGCCTCGGTTGGGCCTTCATACCCGCAGCTTCGTATCATCGCAAGCTCACTGTCGGTCACGCGAAAGATCGCGCTTCGCAGCACCGCAGCTAATTCGATGTCCTGCCGCGGGTTATCGAGCACCTTTAGCACGCTGACGCAATCGGTGATCTCCGTCGCGGCAAAATAGCCCGCGGAGCTTTGGCTGCTGACGGGCACGCCGGCAAGCTGGAGGACCTGAACATATTCGTTCGCCCTGCCGGAAAGCGACCGCATTAAAATGACGATGTCGCGATACTCCACCGGCCGGGTCCGCCCCGTCTCTTTGTCGAATATCTGAAACTCCGAAGAACCGGTATCTGCGCCGACCATCCGCTGGATGCGGCTGGCCACAAACGCCGCCTGCCGCTGGGCCGGGCTTATGACCCGGCTATGCCCTTGACCAAACGAACCGCCCGGATCGCCCGCCTCACCGCCCGCCTCGTCGTCCGCCGAATCTTCGTCAAGAATATACATCTCGACCGGCATTCGGCTGCCATCGCAAGTAACCTTTTCGATGGGCTCATACTCGAGCCCGGCCTTTAGAAACGTCTCCGGATCGTAATCCACCGACGCGATCGAGGCGGTCATTACCCGGCTAAACAGTGCATTTGCAAAATCAAGGATCTGCTTGCGGGAGCGAAAATTATCGCTCAGGTCCACACGCCTGGGACCGCCTCGCTGCTCACCGGCAGCTTTCGCCTGCCTAAGCTTATCCAAAAATATCTCCGGCCTCGACTGGCGAAAACCGTAGATGCTCTGCTTGACATCGCCAACGACAAAAACATTGTCCGGCGTGCTGATCTTGTCGAGAATACCCTGCTGAACGGCGTTGATGTCCTGATACTCGTCGACGAAGATATACCTGAACTTTTCGCCAAGCTGACCGGCAACCGCCTCGTCATCGCTCAGGAGCTTTAAGGCCAGATGCTCAAGATCGGCGAAATCAAGGCAGTTGAGCCTCTTCTTCGCCTCGGCATAATTGCGGTCGAACCGCCTGACCAGCTCGGCCATAACCTTAGTCTGCACATCGACCGACGGTGCGACCAGCCGGTCATATTCCGAATTGACCAGTGCGATATCGGAAAGTTTTTTCAAAGAGTCGATCGCCTTTTTGGCTGGGGCCTTTATGAACTCGGCCTGCTGCTTTGACATCTCGCGGGGCTTATTCTTGAACTTCACCGGCTTATAATCGCCCAGCACCTTACCGGCAGTGGCGATATCACCGGCCTTTAAGTTCTTAACGCACTCGCCGACAGGGGCAAGAAGGTCGTCCATCTGGCCGGCCCAGTGCCCGCCGGCGATCCTTTCATCGAGCAATCGAAAGTGCTCGAACTGCGACTCGCACCGGGCAAGCTTTTTCAGGAGGATCAGTTTCTGCTGATCGGCAAGACCAGCGGCAAAGGCGGTCCCCGATTCGGTTATCACCGAGGCTCTTTCGTACCAATCGCTTCGGCTGACCAGACCGTCGAGAAATGCGCTTAGACGCACGATCGAGACCAGAAAACCGGAGCTTGCATCCTTCACATCGCGCCCTTTAAGCAGCCTGCTCAGACCGGGAGCAAGCGACTCGTCCGCCCACGCCTCCTCGATAGTCTGTTCGAGCGACTCGGACCTCAGCAGCGTCTGCTCGTCGGAGTCGACAATGCGAAACATCGGGTCAATGCCAAGCTGACAAAAATGCTCGGTGATGACCCTCTTGCAGAAGGCGTGGATCGTACTGATCTGTGCGGCGTCGAGCATAATGAGTTGCCGGCGGATGCGGCTGTCGCGAGATCGCTTAAAGGATGCGCGAAGGGTCTGGGCGATCCGCGACCGCATCTCCTCGGCGGCGGCTTCGGTAAACGTCAGGACCAGTATCTGGGAAACATCCGTAAGGTCGTCAGTATCGGCCAACAGCCGCACGCACCGCTCCGAAAGGACCGCCGTCTTGCCCGTCCCAGCCGACGCCGTAACGAGAACATCGCTGTCCCGGGCGTCTATCGCCTGCCTTTGCCTGTGAGTCCAATTCGGCCTGTCAGTCGCCATCTTCGCCCCCCATCGGGCCGAAAAACGCCGGCTTATCGACCGATTCCAGCAGATTGTAGCTGTTGATCTGCCAGTCGAATTTGCAAACCGCCCGGTAATCGCAAAAACCGCACGGCGACTTATTACCAAGCCGATACGGCGTAATATCGATCTTGCCGGAGAAGATATCCGAGCCCAACTCGACCACCTTCGACCTGACAAAACCAAGAAGCCCTTCAAAATCCTTCGGCGTTACCGCACCGCTCCTGTTGTAATCGCCGTAGGGCCCGTCCTTGCCCGTACGGAAATTATAATACCTGTTCGATTTCAGCGCCCCGCTCTCATCGAGTGCCCCGGCAAAGCTGCCGTCGAATATCCCCCTGGCCTTACGTCCGAATTTCGCTTTGGCACTCTGCAAATCGCCGATAGCTCCCTTTCCGGGTGCGACCTCAACGGGAACAAAAAACGCCCCGGCAACCGAGTCGATCTTTTTGCCATCGATCTTCATTTCAACTACAGCCAACAGATAAACCGCAAGCTGCATGTCCATCCCGTAAAAGAGCATCGGCCATGACACCGACCGGCCCCTGCGCTTGTAATCGAAAACAAGCCCGACATTGCTGCCATCGATACACGCAAGATCAACGCGGTCGACACAGCCGCGAAGATTGATCCTCTGACCCGCATCGGTCATGAAACCGCAGGTCATATTCGTATCATCCGTGCCGAACCAGACCTCCGAGCCAACTTGCCGAAAACCACCCGCCCTCGTCATCTCTGCAAGCTCACTTACGCAGTCCTCAAGAACCTCGCCGGCGGAATCGAGTATGAAGGCATTGTGCGGGCTTCGGCCCCGAAAGTTCGACAGGAACGCGTCGCTCTTTAATAGCTCCGAAATCCGCTCGCGGCAGAGCTTATGCAACTGACGCTCGTCGGCGGTGGCAAGATCCTTACCCTGGGCCTTAAGCCGTTTGAACAAACCGTCGAGAACGCGATGATAGAAGTTACCAACATCCATCGGCTCGAAGCCAAAGATTCTTCGCTTCTGCAAACCCAGCGTATACCGGGCAAAATACTGATACGGACACGCACCGAAACTGGCAAGCCGACTCGCCGAGCAATTGAGCACCGTTCCGGTTAACCTACCAGCCATCCGTTCGTCTAAAGCCGCTTCGTTTCGATAACCGAAAGCATATTTGGCCGATTCACCGATCTCCCTGAGCCGGGCATCGGCATCGCCACAGAGATTCCCCGCCAATTCCCTCGCGATCTCCGCGAAGCCTTCCTTCGCCGCACTCTGGCAGAGCATATCCGTAAGTTCGGCATGACTGAAAACATCTTCAAAGTTGCCGCCATCCCGCACCCCCGGCAGATCCTGCGTCACCGCGGCAAGATCGACAAAGCAAGACCTGAGATTATTGATAAACTGAGACGGCTGAGCTGCGCTGCCGTCGTCGCTGGCCGGCCAGGTTATATAAAGACGCTCCGACGGACGTGTAAACGCGATATAGGCAAGATACTGACGCTGGGCCAACTGCTGATCCGTCCTGCCAGAGAGCGTCACGTCCCCAGCCTCGGCGGCCTCGCGGTCGTCGTCGGTCAGTATGCTGTCAAACGAAACCGGCACAGGAAAATGCTTCTGAGTAGAGCCGATCAGAAAGACGGCCTTTAGATTGGGATGCCGGCTGCGTTCGATCGAGCCAACAAGGACCTGGTCCAGCTTCGGCGGGATAAACGCAAGCGTAAGCTGCGAAAAGGCACTATTCAGCACCTGGGCATATTCGGCTAACCGCATCGACTCGCCGGCAAAGATATCCACAAGCTCATCGAAGACACTTACCAGCTTATCGTAAAACTGCAAGTGCTCGTTATCCTCCGATGGATTTTGCTCGACCCACCTGGAAAGCTCCTCGCGAATATTCAGCTCTTCAAGAAACCCCCAAATCCCGCCAACAAAGGCCCCTGCGCCGATGAGCTTGTCATTTTCTTCACCACTTGCCAGGCGGTGCAACTCCAGAAGCGGAGCGATCACCCGCCGCCTGATCTCGCTAACCCTCTTTTCGTCATACCGCTTGTCCTTCTCCGGGTCGAAGGACCAGTCGTCATCGCTGACCCAGTCGCCGTGATCGATACCGAAGGCCAGACAGTAATTCTCAAGCACATCGATCTCGTCCTGACCGGCGGGCATAAGGCCGGTCTTGAGGCAGGCAAAAATATCCGCCGACGAAAAGTTGTTCGCCACAGCCGCAATCGCCGAGCCGATAAGCTCGACCACCGGATGGCCGGTCAGCGGCCTGGGCCGGTCGATGAACAGCGGAATACCATAATCGGCAAACGTCGCCTCGATATAATGTTGATAGCCGCTGATATCCGAGGCGATCACCGCGATATCACGGAAACGATACCCACGATCACGAACCAATCTCAGGATTTCCTTCGCGACATAGCCCGCCTCCGCCCGCCGGTTGGCAGCAGCGAGGATCTGGATATCGCCGCTGGCACTTATCGGCGGGGCCAGCCGGCTGGCGAAGAGATTCTTCTGAACATGCCGCAGGTCCTTCGAGCCGGAAAAACGCATCGGCTCAGCCAGCACAACCGGCTCTGCGATCTCAACCTTGCATTGCCTGACCATCTCGAACAGGTCGGCATACGTCCTTTCAGTTTCACCAAAAAGGCTCAACGGATCGAGCATCTTCGCATCCGGACCCCTGACATCTATCGCCGCCGGATCCAAACACAGGGCGATATGCGATTCGGAAGTAACCTTAAGCAACTGAGCCAGCAACTGCTGCTGCTGAACCGTAAAACCGGAAAAACCGTCGACCCATATCCTGGCCCCGCGGAGAAAATCGGCGTCCTTGACCTTGTCGCAGGCGTAGGTCAACTGGATATCGGGATTGATAAATTCATTCTCAGCCGAGCCGATGAACTCGATATAGCTTTCAAAAACCTCAGCGATATCGGCAAACTTCATCGCTGTTAGGCTGCCGGGCCGGGCTTGTTTGAGATTGTCAGCCAGTTCGCGGATATCGGCGCTGGTCAGGGCGCACTCGTGCAATTCTACGATAACTCCCGTCAGCCTGGCAGCAAGACCCGGCGTCCGGGCCGCCGAGGCAAAAATATTCAGCTTCTCGCCAATCGTCCGCAATATCCGGTGGATTATCATCTCCTGACCCAATCGCGTGATCTGGGCCCGACCAGCCCCAGCCCCCATCAGCAGAAACTCCAGCCGGTCAAAGGAAAGCACGTTCAATCGACTATAACCGGCGATCCGCTCGTCGCCGAGGATCGCACGCTCAGCCTGGTACGTCGCCTGCTCCGGCACCAAAAGCAGCAAATCCTCACCGCCGCCGCCATCGGCCAACGCCCGCACAATGGAATTTACGCAATAAGTTGTCTTCCCGCACCCGCTGGGGCCGAGAATAAACCGAACCGCCATGATCAAGTCCCAAGTTCCAACACATCCAGTAACCACAATATGTACCACAGCCAGCCCGCCATTTCAATCCTTATACCCGGCGCGTAGGATGGGTAACTCTGTTACCCATGCTGCACAGATAGCCTCACAGTCCACAGCAAGGGTGGCAGCGCGTTTGCGCAGCAAACCGATGGGCGTATGCTCACCGGCGCCCACCATCGGTTTGGCTTCGCCAAACACGCTGCCACCCCAGAAAATAAGCCGCTTGCCCCGCTGGTACCCCAACTGGTATAATGAGCGAAGGAAACCGGTCAAAACAGAGATTGATTTTGGGCAGGGAGACATAACATGAAGACGAGGAAAGAGTTGACAGTAATGCTTGCGGTAGTTGTGTGTGTATCTGTTCTGGGCCTCTGGAATGCGTCCGGGATAGCCGCCAAGGACAGGATCGTCGAGATCCACCCGGATGTCTCGATCGGTTCATATCCGGGCCAGGCGCCACACGTTATCGGGGCCTACGAGCGGCTGATGGACCGCTACATGGCGATGGTCCAGGGCAATATGAAGACGATGGCGACAGATGTCGACAGCGTCGAGAAGAAGCTCGATTCGATCGAAACCAAGGTCGACGAGCTTGGCAAGCAGCTTTCGCGAATCGAAAAGGCCCTGAACATCGAACCGCCCGCTGGATCCGAAAGGCCCGCTTCCGACAAGAAAAACGAGATATTCAGGCAGTTCGAGAATAAGCCCTGACCGTCCACAAAACGGCACACTGAACGCTCTTCAAGTTAAAACGCCCGCTGAGCCGATGATTATCAGTGTCAGCCGGACATTCTCCGCCGGCGGATACCGGTCTTAGCCGCCAAAAAACGGCCAAATCCGGGCAGATGTTGCAGTTAGCTTGAAAGCGAGCAAATGTCGTACATAGAGGCTATTTTGGCATTGTTTGCCATCGTCGACCCCATAGGCAACATCCCCATCTTCCTCAATGTCGCCGAGCACATCCCCAACGGCCAGAGCCAGAAGGCCTTCAACACCGCTGTAACCGTCGGCGTCATCATCCTGATCTCCTTCGCATTCGCCGGCAACGTGATACTCGAGAACATCTTCCACATCCAATTAGCTGACCTCCAGCTCGCCGGCGGCATATTGCTGCTGATAATCGCCATCGACCACCTGATCTTCGGCTCCCTCCGCCGCTCCATTGCCGTAAACGGAACGATGTCACCCCACGAAGTTGGCTGCGTGCCCCTGGCCTGCCCCCTGCTGGCCGGCCCCGGCGCGATGGTCACCAGCCTTACCACGCTCGAAAGCTCAGGACCCACCCATGCCGTCGTCGCCATCGCAGTGGTTTTCGGCATGTTATGGCTGATAATGCGGTTCATCGAGCCAATTCACCGATTCTTAGGCAAGCTGGTATGCACCGTCATTTCAAAGGTAATGTGCCTTTTCATCGCCTCGATCGGCATCCACATGATAATGTCAGGCCTGATGCACTACTTCGGCCCACCGACATAACCCCCCGGTAATAGCCAATAGTAAACCGAAAATAGAAAATTGTAAATTCCTACTCCCCAACCTCCGGACAGGCCATGATATACTCTCTTATCCGGTCCATATCAGCCATCGCAACGGCGATCTTGTCATCGGCTGCACCGTAATAGACGTACAACTGATTCGTATCTTCCATGACCACCGCACCGGTAACAAATGTCACATCGCTGACGTCGCCGATCCGCTCGTACAATTCCTTGGGCCCCAGGACCCATTCCTCACCCCTTCGCAGCACCCGCCAGGGCTCATCCTTATCCAGAAGCGCCATCCCGATCCGGTATATCTGGCTGGCCGTGGTCATGCGAACCCCGTGATACAGGATCAGCCACCCTTCCGGCAGTTCCAGCGGTTGACATGCAAGACCGACGCGCGTCGCATCCCAATAGGCATGACGCGTCTTCAAAAGCACCCTGTGATCGCCCCAATGCTTAAGGTCCGGCGACAGGCTAAGCCAGATATGGGCCTCGCCGCGGACGATCGGTCGATGGATCAGGGCAAATCGCCCGTTAAATCGCCTCGGAAACAGACACGCGTCCTTATCCTCCGGCGGCAGCATACCGCCAAGACGGGCAAACGTCTTGAAATTACGGGTGATCGCCAAAGAAACCGTCGGGCCGCCCTCACTGAACGAGACATACGTTATGGCATACTGACGCTGCTCCTCCAGCCACACTACACGCGGGTCCTCAAGGCCCCATTTCTCCTCCTTGGAGCTTTGATCGGCCTTCATCGTGGGCTCCTGATCGATCACCCAGTTGGTCAGACCGTCCTTGCTGCGGGCACACGTCAGATGCGAGAACCCGCGGAGTTCCTCGACACGGCTTAGCAGCAGCGTCTCGCCGTCCATCCGGATCGCCGCCGGATTAAAAACCGAGTTGATCGGATAGGGCCAAATCTCTGGCGTCAAAATCGGATTGCCCTCGAATCGCGTAAAAAGCGTCGAAGCCATTTGTTCACGTGTAGCCATACTCAAGTCCCCTGAAATTCGCAGCCAAATCGTTCCTTTTGCCTCACTACATTCTTACCACAAATGATGTTCGACAAAAAGCACAAACTTCTAAAAAGCTAATCCAATTTTTCCAAAATATCAACCATAAAAAAACACCAGACCAAATTGAATAAAATTTAGATGCGAATCTCCGCGACCAGGCTCGACCGCACCACCCAACAGAAAATACAACAATATCTATCGGCATTTCATTTGCAACCCCGCTGGCAATGCCTTAAACTTACCCCCAAAGGCCAGGGGCCGGGCAGGAAAATGGAACCTGCCGCCAATATCTGCGTAAAAATGGTAGATTTATTGCAATAAAGGGGGCATTTATGCGAAGAAATATGAGGCTTTTTGCACTGCTGACACTGACAGCGGCACTGAACTTCTGCAATGTTGCCTTAGCGCAACCCTCCGAACCAAAACTACTTGCGCGATATGAAGACCAGACATCCTCGGCCCACGCCGGGCCCGCCCAAATGGCTGGCAAGCCCGGAATCGCCGTCGTCTTCACCGGCACCGACGACCTGCACTACTACGCAAAGGCCGAAACCGCAGCCGGCGGCTTTAATCTCACGATAACTGCCGAGGCGGAATCAGTGGCTTTTGGCACACCGGTATTTCCGCAGTGGAAACCCTTCCAGGACCTCGACGGCAGCACTGTCGAGGTCTATGTCGGCGATTTCTCCGTCTTTGTCCCCATCGACACCCCGCTGGACACCATGTCCAAATTGCCCGTTACCGTTACCGTAACCGTTTCCGGCATAGCCTGTACCAGCAAGGTTTGCTTGCCGCCCTTTCGGCAGTCGCTGCAAACCACCATCGACCCAAGCCAGGCCGCTTCATGGCCGCAGATCAGCATCGAGCAAGCCGCCCCGGAAGAAGCTGGCAGCAAAGGCAAGGTCGTCGAAGGGGCCTCGTATACCACCCCTATCGCCCTGATATTAGCCGTTGTCGTCGGCCTGATGTTCAATATCATGCCCTGCGTCCTGCCGGTGATACCGCTGATAATAACACGCCTCCTCGACCAGGCCAAACAGGGCAGGAGCCGAAGCATGGCCTTAGGAGCCGTCTTCTGCGGCGGAATAATCGCGTTTTTTGCGGCATTAGCCGTCTTAAACATCGTCCTGCAAGTAGTTTACGGCAGGGTCTTTCAGTGGGGCGACCACTTCCGCAACCCCGCCTTCGTAATGGCCATGTCGCTGCTGATGATGGTGTTAGGGCTGTTTATGTTCGACGTATTCACCATCGGCGTGCCTTCATCGGTCGCGGGCAAGGCCGGAGGCGGCAAAGGCGCAGGCGGCGCTTTCGGCATGGGATTCCTGGCGGCACTTCTGAGCACACCGTGCAGTTTCGGCGTCTTAGCCGGGATTTTCGCATGGGCCCAGACCCAGCCGCTCCCCCTCAGCACGCTGGCGTTCATCCTCATGGGCGTCGGAATGGCGATACCGTATGCCGTGCTCGTCTCGATGCCGTCGCTGCTGGCCAGATTGCCCAGGCCCGGAAGCTGGATGGAGATCGTCAGAAAGGCGATGGGCTTTGTCCTGCTGGTAATCGCGGTCAAACTGCTCGGCGCCCTGCCGAGAGAACGATTGATAAATGTGCTCTATTACTCATTAGTGCTCAGTTTTGCCCTATGGATGTGGGGCGGATGGGTCAATTTCGCCACCGCAACAGGCAGAAAATGGGCCGTGCGGATAGCAGCGGTCGCCATCGCCCTGTCAGCCGGCTGGATGCTCCTGCCCGAGAAGACCAAACTCATCGACTGGCAGGACTATGACCCCGCCCTGATCGCCCAGGCCCGCCAGGAAGGCACGCCCATACTGATCAAATTCACCGCCGATTGGTGTACAACGTGCAGTTGGGTCGATAAAGCCGTCTACCAGCGAAAGAGTATCGCCGATCTGATGGAGCAAAAGGGCGTCCTCGCGGTAAAAGGCGATACCACCCTCGCCGATGCCCAGGCCACGATCGACTTGGCTGACACCAACAAATACAACGAACCCGGCGTACCGGTAACCGTCCTGCACCTGCCAGATAGCCAGGACGTACATCTGCGAGGAGTAATCTCCAGACAGGACCTCAAAGAGGTCCTCGACGACCTTCCAGACCGGTAATTTAGCCTGCTTTTAGTGCGCATCCGAACAATTTCTTACAAAGCCCACCGGAGCCTGATTGTCCGGATTAAGTAAAAACCCTAAAAAATTTAGGTTTTTCCGCACTTAAGAACCTCAATTAAAGCCCAAAACCACCGATTCCCGAAGAAAAGGTAAAGTTTTTTCATTTTCTCCGGATTTTGCTCTTTACAAATAAGTATGATGTGCTATAATCCTGAATGAGTTGAGGAAGGTTTTGTCAATGCTTTATAGCAGAGGCGGAGGTGGTTGTGAGAAAGATTTTAGTCACACTTGTTTTTCTATTGCTCGTCGGGGTAGTTCCCGTTCGGGCTGGTGTTATTAGCATACCTTTGGGTGATCCTCGTGACGTAAACCCTGACCCCTATATTGTCGATGTTCCGTGGGTCGCGATGACCGACCATTCGCCGGGCGTGTTTGGTTTGGGCAATGTATTGGATTCTACACGCTACAAAGACTGGGAATTCAGTGTGGCGGTTCCAACTGGATATCTTCCCGTCACGCAAATAGATACTCTCCGCTATTACACGGACGAGGCTAAGACTGCTTGGGTGGACGTGACGAATGTTGATATGGACTCCGCAGGGACTGACACCATTTTGGGTGAACTCTACGACGTCTACTATGCCAGCACATTTGAAACCAAATGGGAAGATTATGGCACTGACAGCGTTGGCGGAACCCCGGGACCGTTCGGTCTTGACATAGGAAATCCCTCATGGGTTGACTGGTTTTTTGAAATCGATGATGCCATTCCTAATGGAATGCCCATATATGCGAGTGCATACGACGTGTGTGTTCCCGAGCCGGCGACCCTGTGCCTCTTCGGTCTTGGTTTGGCTATGCTCAGGAGACGCAGGGCATAAGGTGACAAAAAAGCATATTTAAAAGCCGCAAGATTTTTTGCGGCTTTTTTTATGCGTGTGCCCGGCAGGGCACACTTGCTTGGGGGTGTAATATGGATTACAGTTAATAAGAGCCGATCGATCCACAAGAAAAACCATATTCATCATGAATCCTTTCAAATAAAACCCATGATGAATACACCGGTTATCGGCTCGAATTAGCTAAAATTATTATAAGACGCCCAAACATGCCTGTGCAGGCAAAAGCATGGCACCGCATTTCATTGGAACTGATACTACCCCGCCCAGCCAGCCATACCTTCCCTGTTGGATTATTACCCGGATATCGGTTATCATACCACCCTGTTCGCGGGCGACATTGCCCGCAGGCCCACTACTCGACAGCCGCATTGGCAGGGGATGCAAAAATGGCGAAAAAGACCGGTATAAAGGTTAATCAGAAACAGGCCGCTGAGCGGGTATCGAAGATATTCCCAGTCCTCAAAAAGACCTATCCCGACGCCCAAACCTCGCTCGACCATCACAGCCCCCTGCAACTGCTCATTGCCACTATACTGTCAGCTCAGTGTACTGACGTGCGAGTCAACATTGTAACAAAAGACCTGTTTAAGAAGTATAAAACGCCCACAGACTGGGCCGATACCGACACAGAGCAGCTTGAATCCGACATCCGCTCTACCGGTTTTTATCGGAACAAGGCGAAAAATATCAAGCACGCCTGCCGGACCATACTGGATAACTTCGGCGGCGAGGTCCCGGCAACTATGGACGAACTGCTGAGCCTCGGTGGTGTGGGGCGAAAGACGGCTAATGTCCTGCTGGGGAATATATTCGATACCCCCGGCATCGTCTGCGATACTCACGTTATCCGCCTCAGCCGGCGTCTGGGCCTGTCAGCGAACAAAGACCCGGTCAAACTCGAATATGACTTAATGGAGATCGTCCCCCGCAAGAGGCTGGGCGGATGGACGTTATTTAGCCATTTATTAGTATATCACGGTCGAAATATCTGCCGTGCCCGAAAGCCCGACTGCCCGAATTGCCCCATCGCCGGGCACTGCCCCGCGGCAAATAAACCGGATCGGTGGTAGTTTGTGCTTATTATCAGTGCCATTTTGGCCGATATAAGAGAATTCCTGTTAACTTAGCGAAAAGGTGACCGATGACCAATAATAAGATGCCAAGCGAAGAACCGTGGCGGATATTCAGAATAATGGCCGAGTTTGTCGAGGGCTTCGAGGAGCTTTCAACGGTTGGCCCGGCTGTATCGATCTTCGGCTCAGCCCGCACCCAACCGGGCGATAAGTACTACGAACTCGCAACCGATACCGCCAGGGAGATCGCCAAGGCCGGCTTTGCAGTCATCACCGGTGGAGGCGGAGGGATCATGGAAGCCGCCAACAAAGGCGCAATGGAAGGCGGCGGAGCAAGCATCGGTCTCAATATCGAGCTTCCCCAGGAGCAGGCCCCCAACGAATACCAAAACCTCTCGCTGCACTTTAAGTACTTCTTTTGCCGCAAGGTGATGTTCCTGAAATACGCCAGCGGTTTCGTCGTCATGCCCGGCGGCTTTGGAACGATGGACGAATTCTTCGAGTCGCTTGTGCTGATCCAGACGCTCAAGCAGGTCTATTTCCCCGTAATCCTGATGGGCAGCGATTTCTGGAAGGGCCTCGTCGACTGGACAAGAGAGGTACTGCTGGACCAGACCGGCTACATCTCACCGGAGGATATGGACGTCTTCACAGTTGTCGACGACCCAGCCGAAGCGGCAAGGATCATCGTCGACTTCAAAAACACAAACGGACGAGGCGGATTAAGCCAACCACACGGAATAAAAAAACCCACTTTCAACCCCGTAATCTAAACCTTGTGATCTTAAAGACATTGGCTATTGCCGTTTTTACACCTTAACAATGCGCGTTAATCCGGTAGCAAGAGGGGGTTTCGCGTTCGCGTTGCCACTACAGCCCAACAAATCTGGCATTATTCCTGGTTTCAAGGTCTCCATCTGGCCCGACTCCGCAATAACAGACGCTGCTATACCGCCTATGTTCTGATTGCAGTTTTACGAAGAAACTTGACGGTTACAGGGAATTCTGGTAGGGTTGTGACGGTGGGAGGAGCAAGTCATGTCTTGTAGTTGCGTATACGGAAAGTGCCGGACAAAATGAATGGACAAGATGGATGAATGAAGACAACTGCCTGGCCTCAAATGTTACTCCGACTTATAACCACAATTCCCAGCCATCGAATGGTCTGTCAGCGTTGCTGCTGAAGGTTTGTGTCGGTATCGCTTTGGCGACCGTTATCGTTTCCACGGAATGCCTGGCGGCGGACACATTCGTCATTTCGGACAGCGGTAGTGTCGAAGATGTCGCGATGCGCGACCGTGAATACTCCGAGTGGAATTTCGGCGCCGGGCACTTTCTCGAAGCCGGATTCATGCCGGGTCTCTACGAAATCCACCATGCCGCCAGCCTCATCAGGTTCAACCTTTCCGGGTTGGGGTGCAGGAAGGTGGTCTCAGCCAAACTGCGGCTCTACAAGCCGAAAGACTATATCCAAATGGCGCCTGTGTCGATTCAGGTTCGCCCGGTCGGTGCCGCTGACGGCGCATGGATCGAAGGCAGTTCCGAATGTGCCGCTGAGGCGCCCGCTGCGACATGGAAATGGCGTGGCAACAACCGTCCGTGGTCACAAGGAGAGGGCTGCGGCATCGAGGAGATCGATGGTCTTTCGCCGGCATTCGACACGCGGATAGCCCCTGATGGCCGCCGCGGGCAGTGGCTCGAATTCGATATTCCCGCTGGGCTGGTGCAGTCCTGGCTCGATAGCCCCGCTGACAACGCGGGCCTGCTCATCGGCGCCAATACAGAGATTACCATCGTTCCCGATGCCGCCGTCAATATCCATGCCAACGTCGATGTCGGCCTCGGCAGCCATGTATTCTTCTACTCCAGCGAGCACCACAGCGGCAAAGGCCCGCAACTTGTCATCAGAGGCGTAGCCGGTAAAGCGCCCTCGAAGAGGATCGAAAGGCCATACAATCCGCGAGAGCAGTGGGCTCCGGTCGATGCGCCCGAATATGAGAGATGGCTTGCGAGTAAGCCGGGGCGATACACGAACTGGGCGACCGACGGCGAGATGGGCCTGAGCCGCGAACAGGGGCTGTTGCCATACTACTGGACGGTGATAACACGCGGCGGAATACTCTGCGAGCAGAGCCGCATCCCCTTAATGAAGAATCTGGACCGGCTGGACGAGGCTATTGAAAAGGGCGACGAAGCGGAGGCGAAGGCGGCACTGCAACAGGCCCGGGGATACCTGCT
>DAOVVQ010000329.1 GCA_030637065.1 Planctomycetota bacterium | reverse complement strand
GTAGGCTTGTAAACCTCCTTTGTAACCTCCCTGCCGCTCTCGTCGCGAACGGTTACACGAACATAGTGGCCGCTGGCCCTCTTGCCATACTTCCTTATATGCTGGCCGCGTGGAAATCCCATCGGCATGGAATCCTCCGAGCCGTATCCGCCCGGGATGTGCCATTTGCCGCTGTAACCCGTTACATATCCGGCGTCGCGGAACTGCTCTGCAATACCCCGCGCCTTGCGAGTGAACAGGACCTTGTTGCTTACAACGCCGTGATGGTGGCTGTAGAGCCCCGTCATCAGACACGCGCGGTGCGGACAGCACACCGGTGTGCTTGACATTGCCGTATCCAGCCGGGCCCCCTGACGGGCAAAGGCGTCGATCGTCGGCGTCCGAACGTTCGGGTCGCCATAACATCCGATCGACGTGGCCCGCTGCATATCGGAGAAAACATAGAGCACATTGGGCCGTTTGCGCGAACGCTTTGCCGAAACGCCCGCAATATTCGGGCCGGTAAGGGCCAAAGTGGCGATCCCGGTCGACTGGATGAACCGGCGACGGGAAATCTTGCCCGCAGAAGCGGGATTACTGGCGGCTTTTTGTGATAACGATTGCTTTTCCATCTTTTCCTTCCGAAAATAAGTCACGATTAACAGTTAGGATCAGCGTCTCTTTATATCGTAGCACCACAGTGTGTCGTGGTCTCGCAGATAAAGCCACCCATCGCAGATCACCGGGTGTGCCCAGACGTCGCGCCTGTTCCCTTCGGCAACCATCAGCCGCCCAACGGTCTCAAAGCCGTTTTCGCCCGGCCTCAGCATCTCCAGAATACCGCTCTCAGCCAGCGCATACAAGCGGCCATCGGCGAATATCGACGACCCTTTAACCATATCGTCTTTGGTATACCTGATCTTCCCCGTTTCCGCATCGATACATGCCCACTCGTCAAGCCGCCTGTATCCCGAGCCGTACAGCAGCCCGTCGACCATGACCATCGCCCCGTGGCCGTTATCTACGGCTGTCTCCCATAGCTCATCGACCCGAACACTCTCGGCGCTTGCCCGAACACGAAACATCCTGCCGCCGAAGTCGTCCGGTGCGGCAAAGAAAAGCCGATCCTTCCAGAAGACCGGGATCATGCCGATAACCTCGTGCCGGGCGTATACCGGATGGGTCCACACCAGCTCGCCGTCATCGGCATCGACACACACTGCGTGCTGGCCCGAGGTTCGGGCAATGAGCCTGCGTCCGCCCGACTCGAACAGGACGGGAGACCCATACCCGGCCTTGTCAAAGTCGGCCACAGGTTCGTCTAACGTCTTGCCGCCCAAAACATAAGTCCGCTCGAACTTAAGCGGCTTGCTTTTCCATATCGTCTTGCCCGTACTGGTGTCGAGAGCGGCCATAAACGCCTTCTCGCCGCCCGGGGTTACAAACACCCGATCATCGTCAACGAGCAGACACTCGCTGAGCCCCCATTTGATATTCGTCCCCTCGAACCGCTCTAAAGTATCGACCGCCCACAACTCGGCCCCCGTCTTCGGGTCCATACACGCAACCCGTCCGTGCGCGTTGGAGTGAAAGAGCCTGCCTTTGTAGTATGTGCAACTCGCCCGCGCGCCAGGCCATGGTTTCTCCCATCCGCTGCCGTTTGTCGTCTTCCATAATTGCCCGCCATCCAGGTCAAAGGCGCTGATAACAAGCTCATCGCCGACATCGCCGGTAATATACAAACGACCATCGGCGATTATCGGCGCCGAATAACCCTGCCCTAAGCCCGAAACGCTCCATAGCAGATCCGGACCCTCCTCGGGCCAGCGCCCAAGCAGTCCGGTTTCCCGCGACATCCCGTCGCGCCAAGGCCCGCGAAACTGAGGCCAGCCATCCTCAGGAGACCCGATGAGATGGCCCGCCGATTGTCCCGGAGCAGGCTGCAAAATGACAAGCAATCCAAGAAGAATGAGAAATATTTTAGTATTCATGGCCTTACCGTTTCCTTTCATTGAAGCCTCACAGCCTGTGTCCTTTGTGCTCGTCGTGAATCGAATATGGATCATACCGTTTAATGCTTGAAAAGTCAACTGATTATGCTAACCTCGGCACGGACTTATTGCGGGTTTAAGAGTACATAGGAGGCCAAAATGGATAGACGAGTCTTTCTGGCAAAGATAGCCTTAACCACAGCGACAGTTACAGCCCGGCGGGCGATCGCGGCAGCGGGTCTCAGCTACCCCAGCCGTACGGATCGAAAACCCCGCGAAAAGCCCAATATCATCTGGATCGTCGCCGAGGATATATGCCCCGACCTTGCCTGCTACGGCAATAGATACGTAAAGACGCCGAATATCGACCGCCTCGCGGCCCAGGGCGTTCGCTATAACAATGCCTTTGCAACCTCGCCGGTCTGTTCGCCTTCACGGTCGGCGTTTTTCACGGGGATGTATCAGACATCGATAGGGGCGCATCATCACCGCAGCCACACCGAAGATGGCTGCCGCTTGCCGCAGGGCGTGCGATTGCTGTCCGACTATTTGCGGCAGGCGGGCTATTTCACGATGCTGATGGGCCCCAAGCAGAAGACCGATTTCAATTTCAGTCCCGATGGCCCCGTCTTTGACGCCATTGACGGCGAGCAGTCCAGCGCAATGGGCGCTTATACGCACGCCCCGGTCGACACGAAGATATTCGACGGCCCCGCGTGGAAGGCCTATCCCGGAGACGGACCGTTTTTTGCACAGATAAACTTCAGCGAGGCCCACCGAACCTTCGCAAAAGACCCCGACGATCCGATCGACCCCGACAGCGTTTATATCCCGCCATATTATCCCGATCATCCGATCGTCCGCCGGGATTGGGCGTCGTATTTAGAGACGGTACAGTTGCTCGATAAAAAGGTCGGCAACCTGATGAAGGAGATTCGCGACAAAAAGCTCGACAAAAATACGGTCATCATCTTCTTCGGCGACCACGGCAGGGCGATGCTGCGCGGCAAGCAGTGGCTTTATGAAGGCGGGATCCATGTCCCCCTGATCGTATGGTGGCCCGGACGCGTAAAGGCAGGGACCGTAAGCAGCGATCTCGTCAGCCTCATCGACCTTTGCCCGACGACGATGAGGATCGCCGGCGTAGATATCCCAGGCAATATGCAGGGCAAGGTATTCTTTGGCGACGGTGCAACGAAGAGCAAATATATCTTTGCCGCACGAGACCGCTGCGATGAGGTCGACGACAGGATACGCTGCGTTCGGTCGAAGCGACACAAATACATTCGCAACTTCTATCCCCAGCGGCCCTACACCCAGTTCAGCGCCTACAAAAAGCTCCAGTACCCCGTGATGACGCTGATGGAGGTCATGTATGACAAAGGTGAACTGACGCCGCAGCAGGCGGGTTTCATGGCGCCCTCGCGACCGGTGGAGGAACTCTACGACCTGAAAAACGATCCGAATGAGCTTAACAACCTGGCGAAAGACCCGGCCCATGAGCCAATCCTGCTGGAGATGCGAACCGCACTGGATGAGTGGATATGCCGAACCAAAGACGAAGCCCAACTGCCGGAGGAT
>DAOVVQ010000012.1 GCA_030637065.1 Planctomycetota bacterium | reverse complement strand
TGAATTGATCAACAATAAGCCTAAATGAATACCCTTGGCGGTCTGACCGAAAATCATTAAGATGATGGCATAGGCACCGTAAAGACCGGGCATCTTAAAGTCATACGATTCGACATAGGGGGGATGGCCCTCCAGGAGAAGCTGGCCAATGTATGCATACGCGCCCTCATCACGCTCAAGGGGAACATTGAGAAGGTGTATTCTGGTCGCCGCCGTAAACAGTATGCCGCCAGCGAGCAACAGCCAAACCAAACAATCCTTATTGTTGCTGAAGATTCTGTTCATTTTGTATGGAAGATGCCCTTGTAATATTCCTTAGTCTTGGCTGGGTGACTATAGATTGGCTCAGCAAGTACGGAAGATCCCAGCAGCTCGCTGACCTGCGTGTTTGATGCAAAACGGTGTTTCGATTCTTTCATATCTGCTTAAGCCAAGTGTAAAAAAACCTGCGACCATAGACTTCGACATCGTCAGTCTTTGCGTCGTGTTTCGGGTGCTAACGAGCGACTCGACGCTACCCGTTTTTCGCGAAACTTCCAATTCGTAACATACAACAATCCAGCCTGCGGGTCAAGCATCTTGCTATATGAGAGCTTGCGCCTCTGGCGGCCCTGTCAAGACTGATCGATCTTTGAAAACAGGCAACTTACGGCAATTTAATAAAAGCATACTGGATAGAGGCGGCATAGATTATAGAGCATACGGGTAGTTTTTTGTTTTTTAAGCGTTTGGGTGGGAAATCTCCGCCTGATTTGACAGAGGCCGGTGCATACTCTACAATTACAGGTATGCTTTGAGACAGACAGCTATTGTGTCCCCTCAGGTGCTCGGTCGGTTTGTGCCGGAGTTGGTGAGATCAGATTACTCGATTTAATTGCAGTCGCCCTGACTATGGTTAGACTAATCAAATATGTACTGAAAGCGATATTTCCCCCCGCTGTCCTTGACAGGATATGGCGGTTGCCTTCCTGGTTCAGTAGCGTTCCAGCGCGTTTTCGGTTTGCCACAGCCAGGCTCAGGGCACAGTTTCTCGGCTGGGAGGAGCTGGACCGTCTGCAAAAAAAATATCCCTACCCCGTTAGCATATCCGATCCGGACCCGGAGGCGGGATTGGAGGAAGGTCGCAGGCGAGCCAAACGCCTGCTTTCGGCAATTGGCGACCCGGAAAGAACCCAAAGCTTTCTTGAGACCGGAGCCGGTAACGGGTTTGTATCTCTGGCCTTGAAAGAGATGGGCAAGGATGTCTGTGCTCTTGATGCCAGGGGCAGTAAAGTTGACGAGCAGGTTCTCCGGGCCGGGGTGGATTTCCTGGAGGGTGACGTCATGGATATGCCTTTTGAGGATGGCAGCTTTGACTGCGTAGTCTCATTTAATGCTTTCGAGCATTTTATGGACCCGGATAAGGCGGTGCGGGAGATGCTGCGTGTTCTCAGGAAGGACGGCTTGTTGTATCTGGATTTCGGGCCGTTGTACTATGCACCCTTTGGGTTGCATATCTACAAATGTATTTCTGTTCCATATAGTCAGTTCCTCTTCGACTATGACATGATGATGGAATATATCGAGAAGAACGATCTTCGCAGGCCTGTTGTCAAAACACTTAGCAAATGGTCCGTCCGACGGTATCAGCAGTTGTGGCGAAGTGTCTGCGGGTGTGCTGATATTGTGTACATGGAAAAGATCCGAGGCTACGAACACCTTGATCTGGTTTGCAGGTACGCCGGGCTGTTCAAGGCCCAAACAAGTGATTTCGAGGACCTCGTCGTTAAACAATACCGCATCATTTTTCAGAAGAAGTAGAGTTTCAGACGGTACAGGAATTATATATGCAGCAGGATTCACCGGATTTGTTGAATGACAGACAGAAAGAGTTGCCCGATCTTTTCGAACGCTCGGTCAAGGCAGGCGGCTGGGTGATCGGCGGAAGGATAGTGAGGGAACTGTTGATCCTGATTCGCATCGTTGTCCTGGCCCGCCTTCTCGATAAGAGCGATTTCGGCCTGTTGGGCATAGCGCTTCTGGTAAGCCATGTCCTGACTACATTTACCTCGACTGGTTTTAGTGCGGCTTTGATCCAGAAGAAAGGGCACATAGCCGGCTATCTCGACACGGTATGGACCATAGGCATCATCCGGGGGTTTTTGCTGTTTGCGGCTATCTATTTTGCCGCTCCATACGGGGCCGCTTTCTTTGAAACTGCAGAAGCGGAACCTGTTATCCGGGTAATCGGATTAGGTGTTCTGTTGGGTTCTTTCAGCAACATTGGAATAGTCTATTTCAAGAAGGAACTTGATTTTCACAAGCATTTTATCTACGATATTAGCGGTTCGGTCGGAGGTATGATCGTTGCTGTTTGCATCGCGGTGATATACCGAAGTGTATGGGCTCTGGTGTTGGGTCGCATCGTCGGCTCGGCTATAAGATGTTGTATGGGTTATTTACTGCATCCCTACAGGCCGAAGTTGAGCCTGGATTTGAAGAAAGCCGCCGAATTGTGGCGTTTTGGCAGGCATGTGCTTGGCACTGCCGTTTTGAAACTGTTTATCCTCCAGGGCGACGACGCATTTCTTGGCAAGATGCTGGGGGCAGCCACTTTGGGTCTTTACCAGATGGCCTATCGGATATCGAGCATGGCGGCCACAGAGGTTGCCAATGTCATCGGCCAGGTTACTTTTCCCGCCTACTCGAAGATTCAGGACGATAAGAGCAGACTCAGCGACGGCTTTATTAAGACCTGCCAGCTTACGGTGGGCCTGACATTTCCAATAACGGGTGGTATTTTTGTTCTGGCCCCGGAGATCATAAGTGTGATACTGGGGGAAAAATGGATGCCAATGGTTCCTGCGATGCGTGTGCTTTGTGTGTTGGGTATGTTCAAGACGATCCAGTCCGGCAGTTTGTTTAAGGCCATCGGCAGGCCGGATATTGTCACAAAGACTTCTCTCGTGAGACTTGCTATAATAGCAGCAGGAATTTATCCGTTGACAATGAGGTTCGGGATGCTTGGGACGGCCTGGTCGGTATTGCTTCCGGCTTTTATTATCAAGCCCTGCCATTTGTTTGTGCTGAAAAAGCATGTCAATTATGACGTTGCAGGTTTATGCAGGGCTTTGTTCTTTCCCCTGATCGCGACGCTGACTATGATGCTGTTGGTATACGCCGCTAAGTTTTTCGTCGGCCAGATTCACTTGATCGGATTTCTGGCCCTGGTACTTTTGAGCATGATCAGTTATGCAGGGTCGCTTTATCTGCTTGACCTGACTTGCAAAGACTATCGATTCGTGCAGTTGATCCGGTCTGTAGCGAAAGGATTGAAATAGCTTTGGTTGGTAATCGGGACATAGGCATATCCGAACTGTTGGTCTTCGGTGCGCCGAAAAAGAAGGTGTTTGAGGACGATTGTTTCTCCAGGGCGCGGGGGGGCGGGGATATCATGCCCGGTGTCGGGCTGAGTGTTTTGACCGACCGGATAAAGGCTTTCGATGTCAGTATTCATTATATTTCGTTGCGTTTTGAAAAGTCGGCACAGGTTCGGGTTGTGTTGGGTGCCGGGCCGAACCTATCGGTCTCCGGCGACGAGTTTATTATCAGCGGCACCGAAGGGCTTTTGTGGATCCCCGGTCCGCCTGTTGCGAGGGACTGCGATGAGCATGGCGGGATCGTTAACGAACGGCGTCTGGCTTTCGAGGACGAGTCTTCCCCGAACGACCGCTGCCTGACACTGCGGGGAGCCGGGCAAAGCCGGATCGACTTTGTGGCAGTGGTCTTTGCGGGTGATGCCGGGAAATTCATTGACGAGCTCAACCGGCCCGTCGCCTGCGAAAGCCAGGCAGTTGGCAAATATTCATGGTTTAGCTATCGCCGCGTGAACGACATCTGGAACTATTTTATTGCGGGCAATATTTTCAGGATCTGCCGGAATCGAGAAGGCACGCGTGTATGGTCCAGTCAACAGGTTGCCAATACGATTTACGGTCACATGACGTTTTTGCAGGAGAAGACGCAGAAGAGGCTTTATACGGTGTTGAAGGAGGTGATCGCTTATTCCGTCATGCTGGATCTGTCTGATGACGGCAGATGGCAGCACGGTCAGTGGACTGACGTGATGGAGAACCACATGAGGTATCAGGTCGACGGGATATATATTCTTTTGGCGCATTATGAAGAGACGAAGCGGGACATCTTTCTGGAAAAGGCGCAGCTCGCCGTTGCCTTTCTTGTGAGCGTGGTTGACGTTTTGGATGACGACAGCGCGTGGTTTCTGCATGACACACTCGAAACCAACATGGAGGATTGTAAAAAGTTTTACAAGACGATTACGCCTTCGTCCGCTCTCGGAAAATCCGTCTCCAACACGCTCTGTCTGAATACTCATATCTGGACGTTGACGGTCTTGCGCAGGTTTACTGATCTGTGTCATGAAAAACACTGTGAGGATATGTTCAAAAGGGGTCTTACTGCTCTCAAGCGGGCCCTGAGTCTCAGGCCTGCATCTGTTATTTATGGCCCCATCTACCTGCTCAATGATTTTTTGTTGGGCCTTTCTTTGAAGACCGAAAATCCGCTGCTGCAAAGAATGCACCGCCGGTACGGGCGAATGCTTCGCCGCTCGGTGCTTGGCCCGCTCAAAAAGAGATTTCCTCGTCTGGTGATGCCCGATGGATTCGTCGAGAGAGACCTTTCTTATTCCCATCTGTCTTACCCGTACCATCTTGTCAATGTAAAGGATATGTTGCTGCTGTATAAACAGGTCAGGGAGCCGTGGCTGCTGGAAATTATTGAAAAGAGCATGCGGTATACGGTCAGGAGCGGGCTTGCCGGGCACCTGGCGCTTACCAGCAAGCGGGCGGCGGTATTTCTGCACGCCCTTTGTTTGTATAGCGAAACAGTGGGCGATCGATACGAGCATTTAATACCGCAATACCTCGATCGTTTTGAGGCTCTGTCGCTGCCGCTTCTGCCGGAGGTGCGGTCGCATCCCGCGGTGAGCGGGCTTATCGACAGCGACAACGGTCCGCCCGGTCCGATAGTTACAGCAAAAGGCGGTTAAAGGTTTTTCAGCGACTGCCCCCGACATTTCCTGAATTACACGCCTGGTTATGCAACAAAGCCTTCCGTCACATTATCGCACTGTCAGGTTTCTTTTTCTGCGACCAGGAAGTATCCAAGTGGAAACTTTTTGCCAGTACGTTTTGAAATTTTCTTACCAATTCTTGTCTTTATGAAAACAGAGGTAGTATATTGAACCATGGCTGCTATTAGTCTTCCTATTATAGGGACACATAGTATATTCTTTGCGAGGATGTCTGCCATGATCTCCGGAGCGCCGCCTGTGGGTTCTAATAGCACTACCTTGAAACCTGATGATTCGACGAAACGCCGTAGTGCAAATTCAGTATATCTGTAGTAGTCGTGGGGTTGTTCGTGAAGCCAGTAGTAGAAAGGCACATTCATTATTATTCTTCCATTCCGTGACAAAACCCTATAGATCTCATCACAAAGACGTCTCGGTTCAGGAATGTGTTCGAGAACGTCTGAAAGAATAATTGTATCAAATTCTTCATCCCCCAAAGGAAGATTCTTTGTTAGATCGCACTCAAGATCCGTATACTCATTTTCATGCAAAGATGCCTCCCAGTCTATGCAGATATTATCAGTAACATACTCCTTATATGCACCAAATAGAGGCACTTTCCCACAACCTACGTCCAGCAATATACCGCTGACATATTTTTTGATGTTTGCATCGTAATAGGCTGCGGTAATGTCAGCGATTAATCTTGAGCCGATTGCGACCTCTTCAACGTTTCTGGACCCTGTCAGCTTTCCCTTCTTATAAACATACTTGCTTGGTTTCCATTTATCTCTGTTTTTCATTACAAGAGTCCTGTATTCGGCAAGCCTGACGGCATGCATGACCTCTACAGGGTGTCGGCTGGGTTGCAAACACCCCAATTGCCCGCATAATAACACTTCAGAGTACAAAGTCAAATGCCAAACCCCGGCACAATGGCCTCCAGGTAGTTATAATTTGAGGAAAATTTGTTAGTTTAGTATAATGAATTGGGTGTGGATCTGCTGCTGATACAGATTTTGAACAGGTTTAGCCAGACGGGCTTTCAGACGGGCCTGATCCAAAAGTTTGAATCGTTTTTCACGCTTGCTATAATTGGGGTATTCAGTTATCTTACACCTCTTATTTGTGTGACAGATTCTTTGGTTACCGGATCGTACGGATTACCCAGAAACAACTGAACGTGGTGGTCAAATAGTTGTCCGGCGGAGTTGAGATGTCCTATTGCAACAAAACTATAAACCGAACAAACGTGATGGAGGAGCGGTGGGATTACCTGGTAATCCTCGATGCCTGCCGTTACGATTACTTCGAGAAGGTGTGGAGTAAATACCTCAGTGGAGGCCGGCTGAGCCGCATAAATACGGTCGGTACCGCGACTGTCGAGTGGCGCGACAACTCTTTTACGCAATATTACGACGATGTGGTTTATGTTTCCGCCAATCCTTACATAAACTCGGTCAAGGCGGTTAAGGGTTTTTCCGCGATGGACCATTTTCCGAAGGTGTATGACGTCTGGGAGAGCGGATGGGAGCCGGAGTTAGGGACGGTTCGACCTGAAACCGTGACGAAGGCGGCGATCGATGCAGCGGCAAACCACCCCGATAAAAGAATGATTATTCATTACCTTCAGCCACATTCGCCGTATCTGAGCCTGGCCGATGACCGTTGCGGTTTTCCGCTGCCCGATATGGATACCGGACGGGTTCTTGCCGGGACGGACTTAGGCGGCGCAGGGTCGAGGTCCCAGCGGACCTGGCTGAAACGGTTGATGCCGCTGTTTAAGAACAACCGCATTCTGGGCGATCATCCCGAATGGTTATTGAGGGGTTTTCTTGGGATGGCCGCCAAATCTCCGATGGACGCGGTGAGGCGAAAGTACGGCGATAAGGGCCTGCGTCAGGCGTATATGGCCAATCTTGAGATCGTGCTCGAGCAGGTTGCGGTGCTGCTGGGGCATCTGTCGGGCAGGATAGTTGTCAGCTCCGATCACGGCGAGCAATTGGGCGAAAACCGCTGCTACACACATACACCCGGCTCAAAGAACCCTTATCTTCTCGATGTCCCCTGGCTGGTGATCGAAAAGGAAAAGCGACCCGGCGAAGATAGATCCGCCACAGCGGAAAGCAAACCCGCGGAGGAAAATGCTGCCCCAGATGACGATGCAGGCGCCGAAGATAAGTCAAAGATCGAGGAAAAGTTAAGATCATTAGGCTATTTTGATTAGTAAGATATGCGGACTGTGCAGCTATGAGCATGAAACGAAAGATTCTTATAATAGGCATTGACGGCGGGACGTGGTCGGTGCTTGGTCCGGCGGTCGAGGCCGGCTGTATGCCGCATCTCAAGGAACTGCTCGCCGCAGGGGCCGGGGGAGTACTCGAATCCACGTTGCCTGCGATTACGCCAGCGGCGTGGGGTAGTTTTCAGACGGGCACCAATCCCGGCGCAAATGGCGTGTTTGACTTTTCTTATTGGGATCGAAAACAGGCGGCGAGGCGATATGTAAGCTCCAATTCCCTGAGAAGAACGATTTGGGAAATTGCCGGTGATGCCGGCCGGCGGGTGGGAGTGGTTAATGTGCCTATGACCTATCCGCCCAAACCGGTCAACGGATATATGGTCACGGGGATATTGACGCCGTCGCTGGAGTCCGGTTTTACGCACCCGGAAGGTTTGAAAGGGCAACTGCTCGAGGCGATCCCGGAATACCACGTTTTCAACATGCAAAATGTCCCAAGAGAATACCCAACCGGTGAGCAGTTCGAAGTCTTTGTCCGGCAAATGGCGGGGATCGTTGAAAACCGGGCCCGGGCCGCTGAGTTCATTATCAATAAGGAGCCGCTGGACGTGTTCATGGTCCACTTTCAGGCCACGGATGTCTGCCAGCATTTGCTGTGGGGTTATCTGGACGAAAGCCACCCTGATTTCGATGACGAGAGACGCAAGTTCATCTTCGACAACTTTTACAAGGTGCTGGACAGGTGCATTCGAAAGGTCCGTGCCGATTTCGAAAAGTCCGTCGGCGGCGATTACCTGACCCTGGCAGTCTCGGATCATGGCTTTCAGTTGCACCAAAAACGATTCAATGTGGGTAACTGGTTACAGCAGGAAGGGCTTCTTAAAGTCAATCTCAAGGCCTTTCGGACACCTCTTCTGAAACGATTTACGCGGAAATTCGGGCTTGGAAGGTACTTTAGGCCGTTTCTGTCGAAGCAGTCTCTTTCAAAGGTTGAAAAACGGCTGAATCCCGATATTGTGCCCATCGTGCTGCAAGGGTCCCGGGCGCTTGCCCTTGGCCGCGGCAATGAAGGGTTCATCTATCTTCTCGAAGAAGAACAGTCCCAGCGGGATATCCTGGCCAATATTTTGATCGACAAACTTTGCTCGATCCGTGATCCCGAAACCGGATGCGAAGTTCTCCTGGCTGTCCATCGCAAGCAGGACGTCTTCAAGGGCCCTCACATGAAAAATATGCCGGATCTGGTGATAGAGCCTGCCGCCGGATATTCCTGTACCGGGGCATACCGGTTTAATAAGGGCATCTTCGATCCGATAGTGTTTGGCGTTGACAATCATGCTGGCAAACATCACAAAGACGGCGTTGTTCTGGCGGTTGGCGAAGGTGTCCGTCAGCAGGACTCGATGCGTGCACGGCTGATCGATATGACGCCAACCATGCTCTATTATCTGGGTTTGCCTGTCGACAGTGGTATGGACGGCCGGGTTGTCGAAGAGATGTTCGAGGATGGTTTCAGGGACCGGCTGGGGCCTGTCCGGCACAGCGATGTCTCAGCGGGGACGACGACAAAAGCGGACGGGCCATACTCCGGCGAAGATGAAAAGAAGATAGAGCAGCGTTTGAAAGACTTAGGCTATCTGTAAAAAAACGGGCAAAGGCCGAATATTAAAAACGAATCCTGAAAGTTAAGTGGTTGTAATGAAAATAGCATTTATGGTAAGCGGGTTTCCGAAGTTGTCCGAGAGCTTTGTGGTCAACCAGATCACAGGGCTCATAGACAATGGACACGAGGTCGAGATCTTTGCCATGTTCGATCCCGCCGAGGCCACGGTTCAGGACGATGTTGAAAAATACCGCCTGACCGACCGGGTCCATTATCCGGCAATAATACCCCGTAACAAGACAGTATGCAGATTGAAGGCGTTGTCCGCAATTGTTCCGGTGTTCCTGATAAGGCCGTTTGCCACGGTTAAGATTCTCTACAATCTGTTGGTCTGCGACAGCGGGTTCTCCTACAAGACGTTGTTTCTCGCCCTTGAGTTCCTGCGTAAAAGATTCGATGTCATTCACTGCCACTTCGGCCCCAACGGCGTCATCGGATCGTCTCTGAAACGGCTGGGTATAAAGGCCAAACTCGTCACTACGTTTCACGGTTATGATGTTACAACCTATGTTCGTCGGCACGGTAGCGATGTTTATGAGGGTCTTTTCTCGCATGGCGATCTGTTTACTTATAATAGCGAGGCGACACTCGAAAAGATGATCCGGTTGAACGGTCCGGTCGAAAAGATGGACAAGATGCCAATGGGTATTCATCTGGAAAGAATGGTATATGCGGAAAGAAAGATCGGGCCGGATAATCGCATAAATATTCTCAGTGTAGGGCGGTTGGTGGAAATGAAGGGCAGGGAGTATGCCATCCGAAGTGTGGCCCTGTTGGCAAAGAAGTATCCGAACGTCAGGATTTCTTATACGATCGTTGGCGATGGGCCGCTGCGGCAATCATTGCAGGAGCTCATAGACAGTCTCGATGCAGGTCATATAATCAACCTGGCGGGCTGGGTCCAGGACGATCGGCTGGATGAGCTTTACGAGTCGTCGCATATATTCCTGCATCCAAGTGTCAAGGCAAGCGATGGCAACATGGAAGGCCAGGGCGTAGTGCTGGTCGAAGCGCAGGCCTGCGGTTTGCCGGTGGTGGCCACAAGGCACAATGCTTTTCTGGAAACCGTTCTTGACGGCAAATCCGGCTTTCTGGTTGCCGAAAAAGATGTCGATGCTCTAACCGAACGGCTGGGGTATCTTATCGAACATTCGGACTTGTGGCCTGAGATGGGCCGATGCGGACGGGAATTTGCCGAAAAGAATTACGATATCAAGACCTTAAACCGGAAGCTGGAGCGGATGTATCTGGATTTGCTCGAAGGCAGGGTTGAGCCGGGAGCGCAAACAGGTTAAACTGGCCGGGTGAACTTGAACATTAACGAAAAATCATACAGTGTCAGCGCGGTAATTCCCGCTTACAATGCCGAGAAGTACATCGGACGGGCAATTGACAGCGTTCTGGCGCAAAGCCACTCCCCGGACGAGGTCATTGTCGTCGATGACGGCTCGACCGACGGGACCGGCGAGGTGGTCAAGGGATACGGTTCGTCGGTGCGTTATATCCGCCAGGAAAACGCCGGCGCCAGCGTGGCCCGCAATGCCGGCATCGAGGCCGCCCGTGGCGAATGGATCGCCTTTCTCGACGCCGATGACTACTGGCTGAAGGACAAACTGAAACTCCAGATCGAGCATCTCAGGCGTAACAAAGACCTTGTCTGGTCCTGTGGTAATTTCGTGATACGAACACCCGATGGCAAAACAGACAAGCCTGGATTCAAATTGGCTGATCTTGAAAAGTTGCTCGACGGTAAAGAATATTTCGAGGATTGTTTGCGGGCCTATCTTGTCGGATTCTATGCCCGGACGAGCACAGCCATTATCAAGCGACAGGTTTTTGACGAGGCTGGGATGTTTCTCGTGGGGCAGTTGTGGGCCCAGGATGTCGATATGTTTTTGAGGATAGCGTACAGGTGGCCGAAAGTCGGCTTCGTAGCCGAGCCTATCGGTGTTTATTACTGGGGCATGCCGGGATGCATCACCGATAAAAACAGGTATCTCGTGAGACAGCGCTGCGACCTGATCAGCCGCCATCTGGAACTCTCGGACGGCGAGGGGCGGCTGGGGGAGTTTCAACCGTTGGCCGGCGAAATGTTAAGACAATGGATGCGCGGTATTATGAGGGACAACAGATTTGCGGATGTCAGCGAGATGGTAAACCGCTTCGATGCCCTTCTGCCAAAATCGTTAAAGACCGAGATGAGGTTGAGAATGGCCCTTCCGCGGACGGCCCCGTTTTGTTTCAGGGTATATTTCGGATTGAAAAAACTGTTGCGCGGTCTGCGAAAGGCATAATATCATGAAAATAGCCGTGCTTACCTACAAGTTCCCATGCTTATCGGAGACGTTTATTCTGCACCAGATCACGGGCCTCTTGGATATGGGCCATGATGTGCGTATATTTGCGTTTTCACCGGCTAACGAATCAAAGGTCCACCCGGATTTTGACAAATACGATCTGGCGGATCGCACCTGCTACATCCCTTCGGCTCCCGGGAACAAATTTCTGTGTATGGTCATGGCCTTGGGTCTGGTGGTCCTGAATTTACCCCGCAGTCCCGGCAATATGCTCAGGTGCTTGAAGATGTTCATTCTGCGCAAAAAGGGGCTTTCGCTAAAGAGGCTCTATCTCCTTCTCGAATTCATAAAAGGCCGATTCGACATTGTCCAGTGCCATTATGGTACACTTGGAATTGTCGGCGCTTTTCTGAAAGACGGCGGCATCCGGGCCAGGGTATGCACCGCGTTTCACGGATTCGACATTTCAAGCTATCTCGTAACCCACGGTGATAATGCTTATGACGAGTTGTTTCAAAAGGGCGACCTGTTCCTTCCGACAAGTGAACACTGGAAGAACAGGCTGTTGGAACTGAATTGTCCGGCGGACCGAATAATTGTCCACCAGATGGGCGTCGATTTGCAGAGGTTCGAATACTCGGAAAGGACCGTTGCGGAGGGCGAGACGGTAAGGATACTGATGGTAGGCAGACTGACGGAAAAAAAGGGGCACGAATACGCCATCCGGGCGGTGGCAAAACTGATCGATCGCGGAAAAAAAGTGGAACTGCTGATCGCCGGCGGCGGTGTTCTCAAAGACAGCCTGATGTCTTTAACTTCGCAGCTCCATGTCGAAGATCATGTCAAGTTCTCAGGTTCGGTCGATCAGGACGAAGTGATCGGTCTTTACGCAAGGGCGCATCTCTTTCTTCTCCCGAGCGTAACCGCCGCCGACGGCGATATGGAAAGTGCTCCTGTGGTGCTGAAGGAGGCGTGCGCGATGGGTTTGCCGGTCGTATCGACACTGCACAGCGGCATCGGCGAAGTGGTTGTCGACGGGAAATCGGGTTTTCTCGTTCCGGAAAGGGATGCAGACGCCCTGGTTGACCGGCTGGGATATCTTATCGATAACCCGGATATCTGGCCGCAGATGGGAAGGTGCGGACGACAGTTCATCGAAGATCACTTCAACATCGAAAAACTGAGCGGAGAACTGTCAGGCATATTTGACAGCCTCATTGAAAATACGCGGAATTGACCCGGATGTGCCGGGCGGGAAAGATTTACAGGTAGCGGTCTTGACGGCATATATCGTTTGGCGGCTAAGGACCGCGTGGTTTTATTGTTGCCACAGGCTCCGTTAAATGATACGTTTATGTAGTTGGCTTGCCGGTTGTCGGGAATGTTTCCGGCCTTTTTTTAGATATTGTTTGTTAATGCGAAAGTGACTCACCTTGTTATGGGGACAAAAATGACACCTGACTTTTTTATAGCGGGAGCTATGAAAGCCGGCACCACGACGCTGTATGACGTATTGAAAACGCATCCCGACATCTGCATGTCGAACGTGAAGGAACCGGTAGTAGTTGACAGAGATGACGTCTGGGTCCATCGCAATTACTTTCTGCATCGCCAGTCTCAATGGCTTGACCGAAGATGGGACCGGCAGGATGAGTTTGTAGAGGCCGAATACAAAGAGTTGTTTGCAAACGCCGGCGCCGGCCAGATATGCGGCGAAGGCTCCCCCACATACATGGCGTCAAAAGAATCCGCAAAACGAATTCACCAAATCAATCCGGACGCCAGGATGATCTTTATGTTGCGGGATCCGGTGAACCGGGCCTACTCTGCCTACTGGCACAATGTCGCGCAAGGCGGCGCCCTGTATACGTTTGAAAAGCAAATCCAGTTCGAACCGATTTCGGTATTATACAGAGGCCTCTACAAAGAACAGATCGAGCGTTACCTTGCGTGTTTTCCGCGCGAACAACTGCATTTTTGTATCTTCGAGCAGTTTGTAAAAAATATGCAGTGCGAGATCGACAGGATATGTGAGTTCCTTAATATAAAAAAGACTATCGATATCGCCCGCATTCCTCATGCCACGGCAAAAAATATTGCCAGGACCCCAAGGTTGTATTGGGCAGCTTTGCTGCTGAACCATTTCGCCAGGGCCACCGGTGAAGAGATGGTTAGTCGGGCTATAGATCGCCGGAGCCGTCATGGCAATCTCCCCGGGGCCATAATCAAGAAACTGCGGGATATCAATCTTTGCAACAGGCCGTACAGACCGATGGATCCTCAAACCAGGAAACTCCTCAGCGAGTTCTATAGAAGAGAAAATTCCGGGCTGGACCGGATTATCGGAGTCGACCTCGCACAATACTGGCCAAACTGGGCATAAAAAAGACCGCGTGGGCCATGATCCTGCCCTGCATTACTTCCAGCGGACTTTTCTCAGTAGTGATATCTGTATATGCCTGCAATATCAATGTGCCGGTTTCAGCTTTCCGTCTACGCTCAGGGTTTGTCCGGCCTTTAGTTTGTGTTCGGTTGTGCGGCTTGCGTAGTGGAGCTTGCAGGTCGCGGCATTGTCCGAGGCGATGACGGCTTTGGTCAGCTTTCCGTTTTTCCAGTATACGTCGACCTCGAAACCGCCTCTTGCCCGAAGGCCGGTTACTTCTCCGGTTTGCCACGCGTCCGGCAGTGCCGGCAGCAGGTGTATCTCCCCGGCGTGGCTTTGCACGAGCATCTCCGCGATCGCTGCACAGCCGCCGAAGTTCCCGTCGATCTGGAAGGGCGGATGATTATCGAACATATTCGGCAGCGTCGAATTCGCCAGCAACGCCTGGATGTTATCCTGGCAGGCGTTGCCGTCCTGGAGCCTGGCGAAAAAGTTGATCAGCCATGCCCTGCTCCAGCCGGTGTGCCCTCCGCCGTTGGCGAGCCGGTAGTCGAGCGTCTTGCGGGCGGCGGCGGCGAACTTCGGCGTCTCGGTAATGCTTATCAGGTTGGCCGGGTGCAGGCCGTACAGATGCGAAACATGCCGGTGGCCGGGCGAGGGCTCGCCGAATTCCTCCGGCCATTCCATCAGACGACCGTCGGAACCGATCCTCGTCGGGGCAAGGCGGTCGCGGGTCTTTTGCAGTTCCCTGCGGAAGGTGCGATCGACGCCGAGGATCTCGGCTGCCTCGATACAGTTGGTAAACAGATCGTAAATGATCTGCTGGTCCATGGTCGGCCCCATAGTCAGGTTAGCTGAGCCGCCGCCGGGAACGCTGAACTTGTTTTCCGGCGAGGTCGACGGTCCCGAAACCAGCAGGCCCGTCTTCGGGTTCTCGACCAGCCAGTCGAGGAAAAACTCAACCGATTCCTTCATTGCGGGGTAGGCCCGCTCTTTGAGGAACTCACGGTCGCCGCGGAAGAGGTAACGCTCCCACAGGTGCCGCGTCGACCATGCCCCGCCCACCGGCCACATGCCGTAGCCGGCCTTTCCGATGATGCCCCCGTAAAGCCATGCGTCGGTGGTGTGTCCGGCGACGAATCCGCGACAGCCGAACATTTCCTTAGCGGTAACCCGCCCCCGCTTTCGTATACCGTCGATGAGGTCGAAGAATGGCTCGTGGCATTCGGAAAGATTACACAACTCGGCGGGCCAGTAGTTCATCTGGATGTTGATGTTGATGTGGTAGTCGGCGTTCCACGGCGGTATCAGCCCGTCGGCCCAGAGGCCCTGCAGGTTCGCCGGCATGTTGCCAGGTCGCGACGAACAGATCAGCAAGTAGCGGCCATACTGAAAATACTGAGCAATTAGTTGCGGGTCGAAACCCCCATCAATGACGGCGTTGAGCCTGACATCCGTGGGGTTGTTCACAGCCCCGACCCCGCCCAAGTCCAGCGTTACGCGACTAAAGAGCCGTCGGTGTTCGGCAAGATGAGCGCTTCGCAGATTGCGATAACTTTTTTTGGCGGCTGAGGCGAGTTGCTTTCGGCATATCTTTCGCGGCTCAAGCCCGCGGTAGTTCGTGGCGGCAACGATCACCAATGTCGCTGAGTTTGCCTTTTCGAGCTTCAGCGTCTGGCCGATGGTTCTGAGACGTCCGCCATCGGGTATGATCCTGAGCATTACGGAATATTCGACGCCGTCATCGGCGCTCGGGACGCCTTCTCTGGGGAGCTTATCGCTGGCGCGGACCTGCCCGTGCATAACTATCGTATCGGCAGAGATGACCTTAACGGTAGCGTCAGCCGGTCGCGAAAGGGCCGCATCGAAGGTTATCATCCCGGTCTTGTCGCAGGTAAGCCGCATCACGATCGCCTGGTCGGCGGGCGAAGAAAACACCTCACGGGTGAAAACGGCATTGCCCGCGCGGTAACTTGTGCTCGCCACAGCCGTATCGAGATCGAGCTGGCGGCGATAGTCGCTGACCTTGTCCCGCTCGGGAAAGGTAAGCTCAAGGTCGCCCAAGGTCTGGTAGGTGTGCAGGCCCTTTTCAACCCTCGTGCCCATGATGTTTTCCTGGACGAAGGCCTGCGCCTCTACGTATTTGCCCTCGAAGATCATCTCTCTCGCCCGGTCAAGGGCTTTGGTGACATCTTTGCGGTTGCGATCGATGGCCCTGCCGGTCCAGAGCGTATCTTCGTTGAGTTGCAGCCACTCACGATTTACGCCGCCATAGACCATCGCGCCGAGCCTGCCGTTGCCGATAGGCAGAGCCTCGACCCACTCGGCAGCGGGCTGGCGGTACCATAAGGCCATATCGCCGTCCGGCACAGAAGCCCGGCCCGTCAATTCACATGCCGCAGCCGCGATCCGCTCTTTTCGATGGTCGGGATTCCTGTTCTTCGATTTCGCCGCCCCAAAGGCGCCGGCGGATAATGTTAGAGATACAGCAACGATTACAGCAACGATCCGGCACTTTGTCATTTTAACGATCCTCTCAAAATATCCTGTACTCAAAAAAAAATATCCGGTACATTTAATTTCTTAGACGGGATAACAGGATTAACAAGATTTTTTGTAAATCCTGTTTTATCCTGTAAATCCTGTCTAAATAAAAATCCCTATGCTATCAACTTAAGTCGTTTCCTTCTCGAAAGACAGTCAATTCGAATTCACTATCGGCTGCCCCATCGCGTCGACCGGGTCGGTGATCTCTATCTTGTCTGTTCCAACTAAGCCGGCAAGGTCCGGCAGGTCGTATACTTCAAGGGCGCCTTGGACGGCATTTGAAAACTGGCCCTGGTTAAGCTTTTGGTGGATGACCCGCGACCATGACACTAACGAGCGGCTAACCTTGACCGAGGCGAACAGGTCAGGTTCTACGGCTGCGGCGTGCAGGGCCGGCGGCCCGATCTTGCCGACGGCGATCAGGCCGACACCGGAGTTGTTATTACCGGCCAGAAGGCGTGCGCAGGCGAGAATATCCTCCGCCCTAAGCGTCAGCATCGGCCTGCCCAACAGATAGCTCAGGAAGCAATCCTTCCATTCAGGACCGACCATGCCGTCCCATTTCACCTTCCCCGCGGGGACAAGTTCGCCGATCCCGGGCATATCGACGGCCAGGACGGTCTTCCCTTCCATCACAAGCCTGACTATCTCACCGCCCGCTCCCGCTTCGATATCCTTGCCGAGTCCGTGCAGATACAGAACCGCGCTGCCGTCTGGTTCATTCGGTTTAAACAAAAGAGCCGGCATGGCAACGGGATGATCGCCGGGCGTAAGGATCAGCTTTTCGATCGTGTAACCGTTTCGGTCAAGCGTCGCGACCCTGCCAGCGGTAATACTGCCCAGCTCATCGAGCGGACGGATACCGGTTATCCGCCGGACCTCGGCGACGGCCTTATCGTCGCTGACATCCTGCCAGAACTTTTGGCGTTTCTGGGCGAATTGCTTTTCCAGATCGATATTGAAGTCGTAAACGCTCCTTGCGCCGGGCAGATTCATCACCTCGCCGTCCGGCAGGCACCGGATCTGCTCTTCGGCCAGCGGCACGATCGGCGGCTCGACAGCGGGCGTATCGACCCCGCCCAGCCATCGCCTCATCCATCGCAGTACACCGGTTCGCAGCAGGACCGTAAAACCGTGCTTTTCGTCGGCTTCGATAAGGTCGACTCGCTCGGCAAAGCCCATGCGCGTATAAATTCGTTTCGCCTGGCGGAATGTATCCCAAGCGCCGTCAATGTCGAAAAAGTCGTCAGTCGCCGTACACATCAACGTCGGTTTCGGCGCCCGCATGATCATATAGTCGGCGTGGTTCATCCCGAAGGCGACTTGGCCGAAGATGTTCTGCTCGGCGTCCTGCGGCCCTATGGTCGCCAGCAGCCTCTCGAAGCTGGTCAGATAGCAGCTTGGCGCGGCAACCGCGATCCGGTCGTCGAGCGCCATAAGATACGCCGTCATCGTCCCGCCGCCGGAGTTACCCGAACAGCCGATGAGCTTCGGATCGATCTCAGGCCGGCTGATGAGGTAATCCAGCGACCGCATTCCGTCCCATATCCGGTAATGAGCGGCGTTTCGGCCAAGCAGTATACTCCCAGCCGTCAGCATCATGTGCCCGTAGGTACTTGAGCTGCGATCAGGACCGATGTTAAAGGGCAGTTGCCCGCGTTCGCCCTGGCTGATTGGGTCGTAACACAAAGCGGCGATGCCGTTCTTGGCCAGACTGATGCCGAGATGCTGGTACTCAGCCTTACCGGCTCGCCCATGACCGCAGGCAAGGAGCACGCCGGGACAAGGCTCTTTGACGTCCGGCAGGTACAGGTGGGCTGTAACGTAATGATTCGGGCGGCTCTGATAGATCACCTTTTCGAGACGATAGCCGTCGCGATGCTCTACGCCTAAGACCTTCGGCTTAAGCGGAGTCCGCTCGGGAAACTCGCCGATCTGCCGGCGAAAGAACAGCTTAAGCCGCTGCTGATAGATGGATATCTGGATATCGGTTTTCAGCGATTCATAAGTCTCTTTTCGCCGCTCAAGGGCCTTCTGGCACATATCGAGCAGATGCGTTTGCATCGCTGCCGCCCTCGCCGCCCGCTGCGATTCGCCGGCAAAGACCATAAGCTCCTCATGCAGGAGCGCATCGTCACTGTCCAGGTCGAAGGAGATCGCCGATTCGTACGTCGTCTTCTCGGGCTCGGGCTGTTTCGCATTCTTCTCGGCGATCGTAGCGGCGATCCGGCCCGCTTCGGCTGGGTCGATGGCCCCATCCCCGTCGGCGTCGAACCGCTCGATGATAGTCGGCGGCAGTTCGTCGGCGCTGAGCCTGCCGTCGCCGTTTTTGTCCCTGCCGGCAAACGCAACCGGAAACTTCCCGCCGCTGCCAGCGGCCTTTACCGTCGGCGTCAGCACGCAAATGACGGCTGCAATGCATACGGCAATACGCAGCGCCTTGAGAGTCCTGATTCCCATTTTTCGCCCCTACCGAAATAGTCGTTACCGGTTCATCCCAGCCTTACCCGGACCCGGCGATGTCTCGTCTTATCCGGGTCGGCGGATCAGTGGGCATGTCCGTGGCCGTGGCCGGATGAGCCCTTTTGTTTAGCTGCCTTCGCGGCGAATTCTTTTTCCCACCACGCCAGATGCTCCTCTGGCGTATAGTCCGGAGCAAAGCCCAACTTTTTCATCGCCGCCTTATGGATCTCCACCATCTTCTGATACTCATCGTTTGCATATAGCGGATCTTCCGGCGTCTGCCCCTTATCGCCGGTGGTCTTGATCCAGTTATCTAATTGCGAACGAAACTCCTTCAACACCTTCCGGCTCTTAGGCTCCCCAGCCAGATTCTTAAGCTCGTAAGGGTCCTTCCGAAGGTCGTATAACTCTTCTTTAGGCCGAGTCGGCTTCATAAAATGTGCCTGGCCCGGCGTCAGCTTGCCCTGTTTGTAGAGGACCTTCAAAACCTGCAACGGCGGATACTGCTTTTCCTTATAGGCATTAAGCTGCGTGTAAGGCCTTTCCGGGTAGAAGTTTCGCAGGTACTTGTAATCGTGCGACCTCACCGAGCGGATCCGGTCGATCGTCCCGTCACAGCGGTCGCGGGCACTGAACACATATTTGCGGTTGGTCTTGTCCTGCGGCAGGAAGGGCCTGCCTTCCATGTAGTCGGGGACCTTAACGCCTGCGCATGCAAGGATGGTTGCGGAAATGTCGATCCCGCTGATCAGTTCGTCCCGGACCTGTCCGCCCTTCACGGTCCCGGGCCACCGGACGATAAGCGGGACATGCAGGCCGCCGTCGTAGCAGAACTGCTTTCCGCGCGGCATACAGCGTCCGTGGTCGCCGATGAAGATGATGACGGTATCGTCAGCGACACCCTCGTCGTCGAGTTGCTTTAGCACCTCTCCGACGCGCCGGTCCATAACCTGTACGGATTCGAGATAGTCGGTCCAGTCGCGCCTGATGAGCGGATGCTCGGGATAGACCGGCGGCAGATCGACGTCGGCTGGGTTGATGGGCCGTTCGGGGTCGCGAACGAAGGTCCGGTGCGTTACGCTAAAGCTCATCTGGCAGAAAAATGGCTGACCCTCGGCCCGCCCGGACCAGTCCTTGGTGCTGCTGACCGATTCCTTCTGATCCCAGTTGAAATTGCAGTCCGTCTTGCCCTTAATGACGGTATAATACCCGGCGTCCTTGAGGTACTTGGTATACGGCTTGACCGGATGCGGCAGGTCCTTCTTGCCGCCCCTCGTCCGGTGGTTGTGGGCGCCGATCGAGGTCTGGTACATACCCGTCATAATAGCCGACCGCGAAGCCGAACACACCGGGCCGGTAACGAAGGCGTGGCTGTAACGAATGCCGTCGCCAGCGAGTCCGTCCAGCACAGGTGTATGAACGGCTGGGACGCCGTAACAGCTAAGGTCGGCGCACATATCCTCCGCTATCAACAGCAGGATATTAGGTCTCTTGCCCTGCTTCCGCGACCTTGCCGCATTAGCCAAAAACGGTCCGCCCGCAACCCCAGCCGCTGAGCAGGCTATCATCTTCAAAAAATCACGTCTTCCGGTCACTCTCATTTTTATCTCCCTGTCTGATTGGTATTCTGGTTTCTGTTATTCTCCCGCCGTTTCGCCCTGTCCTGGGCCTTGAGTTGCTTTGGGTCAAGCTGCTTTTTCCCGGCAAGGTCGTCGGGAAGGGTCACTTCCTTGCCCTGTATCTTTATTCGCTTGATAAGCTCGATCTGCGGATCGATGGAACCCGGATTTGCCGCATTGCCGCCGGGCACAAACTCGCCGAACGGTCGATCAAAAACCTTAAGGTCATCGGTGAGCATCTTTCGCATCGACGCGAGTTGGCGGCGATATTCCGGGTTGTCCGCCAGGTTCTTTAGTTCCTTTGCGTCGCTGCTCGTATAATAGAGCTGGTCGGCATCGAAGAAGTTCGGATTAATCGCCCCGCGTACACCGATCCCCAATCGTCCGATGTAGGCCATTTTTTGCGGCAACTGCTCCGGCGGACAGGTCTTTATCTCATCGATCTGCTCCTGGGTATATCGTAGGGCGATATACTTGTAATCCTTCGTGCAGATCGCCCTGCCCGAGCCCATTTCAAAATAGAGATGGTCGCGCCAATCCGCCGGCCTTCCGCCGCCAAAGAGCCCCTTTAGGCTCGTACCGTCCATGATGTAATCTTTGGGAACCTTTGCGCCGGCAAGATCGAAAAACGTCGCCGCAAAATCAATATTCTGGATCAGTTCGTCGCACTCGCTGTTTGCCTTGATGCCGTCGGGCCACCGCATAATGCACGGCACATTTATGCCGTCGACATTAAAGAGCGTGCCCTTCATCTTCGAGCCGTGATCGGCGATAAAGACCACGAGCGTATTATCGGCAATACCCAACTCGTCGAGCTTGTTAAGAACGGCCCCGATACTGTCATCGGTCCATGTATACCCGGCGTGGCCCTCTTCGGCATTTAAGCCCCGGTCTTTAAGCTGCCTGAGAATCTCCTTGCGGTCCGTCATGACATCGGGCAGCTCATCGAGCATCCCTTCACCGGAAACCATCGGGTGGCCCATCGAGTCGAGCCACGACTTATCCGGCCCGTGGACCAGCGTCGTGCAGTAGTGCAGGTAAAACGGCCCGTCCTTGTTGTCCTCGATGAACTCGAGCGCCGCGTCTATCGTCCATTCGGCGTTGTGGTGATTGTACGGGTTCTGCAGGTTGCCCCAGTAAATATTCTTCGCCCACGAAAAGCCGCGACCCATAAGATACTGCCGGTACCACAGCTCGTTATACTTAAAGGCTTCGCTGGCAGCCTCCCCTTCCGGCATCTCGCGGTCGATATACTTCAGGCCATACTTTTCGTATTCTTCGGCGCGCTTCATCTCCGGCCCGACATGAAACTTGCCCGCATATCCCGTGACATAACCACTCTGGCGAAGGATATTGCCGACGTTCATATTGTCCTCTTCCATCTCGACGTTAAACGATGGATAGCCCTGCTTGCCCGGCGGACAGGCCGCGTGATACATCTTGCTATAGGACCGCCCCGCATAGCGACCGGTGAGGAACGAATATCGCGATGGCGTACACACCGTGGAGCTGACGTAGGCATGGTTGAACTTCATGCCCTCCTTCGCCATCCGGTCAAGATTGGGCGTATACGCATCGCCGCCGAACGCCCCGATCGAATACTTGTCCTGATCGTCGGTTATGAACATGACGATATTCGGTCGCTTGCCCTTTTTAGCCTTTGCACCTGCTGCGATGCCCGGCATGGCCATTGATGCTGCCGCAGCCGTGGCCGCAACCGCCATAGTCTTCATAAAATCCCGTCTGCTGATGCCGTTCATTTCCATCTCCTTCATTAGCCTTTATTCTTCTGCCGGTCGGCCTTGTTTTGACGCTGCTGTTTCAGCCTTTCGTCCATTTTCGGATCCCACCTCTTAAAAGCACCGCCAAGGGGTTCGCCCATTTCATCTAACCATTTGTTATAGACCTTCGTAAGCCTCTGAACCGTTTCCGGGTTCTTGGCTGCCAGGTCCGTCGTCTCGCCAAGGTCGTTCTTGAGATTGAACAGTTCAACGAGCCCCTTTTGCCCGACGATCTTCCAGTCGCCCTGCCGGATGGCCCATTTGCCGTCGCCGGAGTTCCAGCAGATATAATCGTGCAGTTTGTTAGCCTTGCCCTCCAGAGCAGGCAGAATATTCTTGCCGTCAAAGGTTCCCTTTTTAGGCATCGGCCCGCCCGCCGCTGCAAGGGCCGTCGGCAGTATATCGAACGAAACGACCGGGACCGAACACTTGCCCCTGCTCTTTAGCCGCCCCGGCCACGACACGATAAAGGGCACATGAACGCCCCCTTCGTAGTCCTGCTGCTTAAAGCCCCGAAGCGGAGCGTTGTTTGCGTGCATAACCCCCGACCCGCCGTTATCGCTCAGATAAAACACCAGCGTATTGTCATACACCCCAGCCGCCTTCAGCGCATCGACGATCTCTCCCACACCATCGTCGAGGTGTATCAGCATCGCCATCAGGGTATCGCGTATCTCATCACCGGTATCGAATTTAGCGACATCCTCAGCCGGGGCCTGCGCCGGACTGTGGACGGCGTTATAGGCGACATACGCGAAGAAGGGTTTGTCCTTGCTGCGTTTGATAAACGACACCGCCTCTTCCGTGATCCGGTTTGTCAGATAGCCCTTGTCGTCGATGGGCTCTAAGTTGCGATAGATCGGCGAGCCGAAATTCTCGTTGCCAATGGTCAGATCAAAATAGTCGTGTGCCCCGCGACCCATAAAGCCGTAAAACTCGTCAAAGCCGCGATTGATCGGATTGTACGGCGGCTCCAGGCCAAGGTGCCATTTGCCGAAAACACCCGATGTATAGCCGGCCTTCTTGAGGTACTCGGGGAACATTACCTCGTCAAGCGGCACTCCCGACCCGCCTGCGCCGGCTGTGTAGATGCCGAAACGCTGCTGATACCGGCCCGTCATAAGCCCCGCCCGCGTCGGCGAGCAGACGTGCCCGGTCGTATAGCCCTGCGTAAGAACGATACCGCTCTTGGCAAGGGCGTCGATATTAGGCGTGGAAACCTCCTCGGGGTGGTGCCGGTTATAGCTGACATCGGCATATCCCTGATCGTCGGATACGATGACGACAATATTGGGCCTCCCAGCCCCCTTCTTCGCAGCCAACAAAGATTCAGGAACCGCAGCCGCAACCGCACCAAGCCCAATAAATTTCAAAAACCGACGCCGTTGCATATTAACCATTACTTCCTCCCACAAAAAAAATGTTAATTTTTCAACACTTTAGCAAGGTATCACATACGTACTGTCATTCCAGCGAAAGCTGGAATCCAGCATGAAATGGCATCCGCCAACGGCGGATTCCTGTTTTTTTGCATTTGGCTAATTCAGTTTAGCATCCCTTTCCGCTCATCAACCTCAAGACCGGCGATTTTAGCCCAAATCGCCTGCAAATGGAAGCGTGAAGTTGCCCGATGGACGCAATAAAAGAGTAGACTCCGCCGTTTCAAAAGACGGAGGAAAGTGTTATTATATTGCAGTAAAGGTGCAGGACCAAGCCGGTTTGCCTGTTAGCAGGCCGGGATTGTCCGTTAAAAGGTCTTGTATTTGTTTTTCCCCTTTTAGAAGGCGTCGAAAAGACGCGGGAGGCTTATTTTGGATCGTCGCAGATTTATGCAGGCTCTAAGTGCCGTCGCGGGCGGCATTTTGGCATCGTCAGCCGCAACTTTCGGCCAAAAATCCGCCAAAAGGCCCAACATCCTGCTCATCCTGACCGACGACCAGCGGTTCGACACCATCGCGGCACTCGGAAACAGGGACATCATTACCCCGAACATCGACTCACTTGTCCGGGATGGCACCGCTTTTACCAACGCCTACATCTTCGGCGCCTCATCGAGCGCCGTCTGTGCGCCAAGCCGGGCAATGCTGATGACCGGACGCAGCTTTTTCCGCCTGCCCCAGTCGATAACAGCCCCCTGGACGGTGCCAAGGCCCGATGAGGGCAAGTGCCCGTATATTACGCTGCCGGAATTGTTGAGGAAAAAAGGCTACGCCACGTTCGGAACCGGTAAGTGGCACAGCGGAGCGCCGCTATTCGCCAAAGGCTTTACCCACGGAGGCAGCATATTCTTTAGCGGTATGGGCGACCATTACCGATTGCCGCTGGTAGATCACGACCCCGACGGCAATTACCCGAACCCCGATGACATGAAAGAGCATCGCAAAAACGTCGATCAGTTACCCAGGGGCAAGCATTCCAGCGAAGTATTCAGCGATGCAGCCATCAGCTTCCTGCGGGACTATAAAGACGATGACCCGTTTTTCATGTTCGTTTCGTACACCGCCCCGCACGATCCGCGCGAGATGCCCGCAAAATACCGCAGGCTCTACGACGCCGAAAAGCTGCCCGTCCCGAAGAGTTTCGCCCCCAATCACCCCTTCGAAAATGGCGACATGAAGGGCCGGGACGAAAAATTGGCCAAGTGGCCACGGACCAAAGGCGAGATCCGCGGGCACCTCGCCGATTATTACGCCATGATAACGCACCTCGACGCCCAGATCGGTCGCGTACTGAAAACACTCGAGGAAACCAACCCATCCGGCGACACGATCGTCGTCTTTGCCGGCGATAACGGCTTAGCTGTCGGCAGGCACGGCCTCATGGGTAAGCAGAATCTCTACGAGCACAGCATCGGCGTGCCGCTGATCTTCCGCGGGCCGGGCATCGACAAGAACCGGACAAGCGATGCCCTGTGCTACCTCCACGATGTCTTCCCCACACTCTGCGGGCTTTCCGGCCTGAGCGTCCCCGATTCCATAGAGAGCAAAAGCCTCGCCGACATCCTCCGCCGAGACGGCAAAGATGTCTATAGATCGTTAGGCTTTGCATACCGCGATATACAACGGGCGTTTCGCGACGACCGCTATAAACTGATCGAATATGCCGTAAAGGGAAAACGAACAACACAGCTATTCGACCTGCAAAATGATCGCGACGAACGAAACGACCTCGCCACCGACCCAGCCTACACAAAAAAAGTCAAACAAATGCGGTCCCAACTAAAGCAGTGGCAAAAACAAATCGGCGATACAAGCAACAGTTTTACATAGAAACTTAAGACAAGAAAGATTATATTTAGCCGCCTTCCACCTTCGCCAAGGCTACGGCGAGACAGGTCGGCGGGACTTTTTTAGACAAGATAACAGGATTAACAGGATTCTTTTGAATCCATCCTGTTTTATCCTGTAAATCCTGTCTAAAAATACAAATTCCTATACTAAGGACTTTAATCAGATGAATATTGGCATTAAGAACAGGGCAGCAACACGACTGTTTTTCTTTGGTATGGCATTTATCTTTTTTGTCGCCGGTTCCGCAGGCGCAGTCGAGTATTATGTAAGCACATCCGGCAATGACAACGATCCGGGAACAAAGGCCAAACCCTTAGCCACGATCGCCGCTGCGCAAAACCGACTGAGAAAACAAGGCACTCGCTCCAGACCCGCAACCGTCTGGGTCCGCGGCGGAGAGTATCATCTCGATGCACCGCTCACCTTCAAGCCGCAGGATTCCGGCACCGAAGGCGCCGAGATCACCTATGCAGCCTACCCCGGCGAAACGGTAACACTAAAAGGCAGCCAGCCGATAAACGCCAAATGGAAACCCTACAAAAACGGCATATACGTCTGTTCGCTCGCAGGGACGCCCATCGAAGGCAGGGTCGGCGACCAACTCTTCTGTAACGACAAACGCATGGTCCGGGCCCGGTTCCCCGACTGGGATTTCGCTAACCCGCTCCGGAGCGGCACGGGCTACTTAGCCTGCGAGGATGGCGATCTAACGCAGATGACCTGGAAACCAGGCCAACTCGACGACAAAAACGGCAAATGGCAAAACCCCTCGACCGGTTTGCTCCACTGCTTCCACGACAGGAACTGGGGCAACATGCAGTACCGAATAAAGGACGTGGATTTCGATACGCGCCGGATAATCTTCGGCGAAGGCGGCTGGCAGTGCCAACGACGGGCTGGGCCGGGCAAGGGACGCGGCCACTCCTCGCCCTACTACATTGAAAATATCTTCGAGGAACTCGGCAGCCCCCACGAATGGTTCTATGACGAACAAGACAGCCTCCTGTACTTCTATCCGCCGAAAGGTGTCAATATCAAAACTGCAAAGATCGAGATGGCGACCTTAAAGCGTCTGATCGAATTTAGCGGAACGAGCAAAAAACCCGTCCGGCATATCAACATCCGCGGCTTTCATCTGACCCAGACCCAAACGACCTTCATGGACGAATACGAGGACTTAAGCCGCGGCGACTGGTCGATCCATCGCGGCGGAGCCGTCTATTTTCTCGGGGCCGAAGATTGCCGCGTCGACGACTGCCTCATCGAGCAGACCGGCGGCAGCGGGATCTTCCTCGACGGCTACAATCGCCGGATCGATATCGCCGGATGTCTGATAGAAGACGTCGGCGAAAGCGCAGTGTGTTTCGTCGGCTCATCAGACGCCGTTCGCCATTTCATGACATGGGCCGATCAGGGCCGCGAAGGCGAAGATATCACCGACCTGACACCCGGCCCGAAATCACCCGACTACCCCAAGGACTGCTCGGTCTCCAACAGCATACTTCGCAACATCGGCGTATTCGGCAAGCAGACCTCCGCTGTCATTGTCTCCAAGAGCCTGAATATTAAGATCTCCCACTGCACCGTTCACGGCATTCCGCGGGCCGGCATCACCTTCAATGACGGGACCTGGGGCGGCCACATCCTCGAACACTGCGATATTTGGGACACGGTAATGGAAACCGGCGAGCACGGCCCGTTTAACGGCTGGGGCCGCGAGCGGTTCTGGTCGGGCCTCGAAAAAGATCTCGTCATGTTCGATTCGATAGAGACCATCCACATCCGCAACAACCGCATCGCCAACCTTCGCCCCGCCATAAGCGCAGGCAACTGGACGATCGACCTCGACGACGGCTGCTCGAACTATCACGTCTACAACAACCTCAGCCTCGGCTCGACGCTCAAACTCCGCGACGGCTTCTTCCGCAAGGCCTATAACAACATTCACGTAAGCGCGGTCCCCTTGGGCTGGCACTGCTGGCCCGAAGATAACGGCGACACCTTCGAGAGAAATATCACCGTAGTAGCAGGCGCACCCGAAGGCAGCGGCATCCCCACCAGCGAGATGATAAAGGCGGCTGGGACAATGTCGCCCCATCCCTGGGGCAAGCGACACGCAGGCAACCTCTGGTGGAATGTCAACACCAACCGGTTCGTCGCCTCGAACAAATCGGGCCAACCGGTCGAAAGCTGGCACCAGTGGCGAAAACTCGGCTACGGCAAAGGCTCAGTCCTGGGCGACCCGAAATTCATCGACCCGGCAAACGGCGATTACCGCGTAAAGAGCGATTCACCGGCACTGAAATTAGGCTTTAAAAATTTCCCAATGGACCGCTTCGGCCACGAAATGACGACAATAGTGCCCTTTGGCGGCGAATTCGAGGGCAGCAAGATCGTAAAGCTGCAACCCGACGCACGCCGGGGCCTGGTGCATTATACGCTGGACGGCTCAAGGCCGACGGAGACGTCGCCACGCTACCGCTCGCCGCTCAAACTAACCAAAACGACCACCCTCCGGGCCCAGACATTCAATGCCAGCCAAGCCATCGGCTTCGAGGCAAAGGCAACATTTACAAAGGTTGACCAAATGTGGAGGCCGTCATGGTACAAATGCCTGCAAGCCGGCAAATGGATCGAGCCGAAGATCGAAACGGCTCATCATGTCCCCACCAAGGCCAAAACCGAGGTCTGGCATGGCATCAATGTCTGCAACCTGGCCGACGACGGCGACCTGATCGACGCTTCCGGCGGACAGGACTACGGCATCTACATCTCCGGCATCACCCCCGGCTCGACTCAGGCAAAGTGGGGACTTAAGAATGCCGACGTCATAATCGCCATCGGCCC
>DAOVVQ010000265.1 GCA_030637065.1 Planctomycetota bacterium | reverse complement strand
CAACCGTATGGTTGTCAAGGTCGGTAAGGCGGGTGTTTACGAGGTTCTCGCCGACAGGTACCGCGGCAAGCGGCTTAACAGTCCCAACGATCTGTGGATCGATTCCAGGGGCGGGATCTATTTTACCGATCCGCGTTACGGAAACAGGGACGATATGGAGCAGGACGGCGAGCATGTGTATTACATTACGCCGGACAGGTTCAATATTATCCGTGTGATCGACGATATGGTTCGGCCTAACGGTTTGATCGGCAGCAAAGACGGCAGGATGCTTTATGTTGCCGACAATGGCGGTAAGAAGACGTACAGCTATAAGATCAATCGCGACGGGACGCTTACGGGCAAGACGCTCTTTGCCGACGAGGGCTCCGACGGTATGACGATCGATAACGAGGGTAATATCTACCTGACGACGGATGTGGTTGCGGTTTATGACGCCAGCGGCAGGCGGGTCGAGACGATCGAGGTTCCGGAGAGGCCGAGTAATGTGACCTTTGGCGGGCTCGATAAGCGGATACTGTTTATTACGGCGCGGACATCGCTGTACGCGGTCAAGACTCGCGTTAGAGGACTGTAAGTTATTTTGGGAGTGTTTTTATGATGGAGTCTATTCGGGCGTGGCTGACGGGGGCGGGTCTTGGTGATGGCGGAGCCGGGTGTGTGGCGGCGATTTTGGGTCTTGCGATCGCCGGTGTTTTTGCGTGGATTAGTCGTATCATTGCCCGGTACATCCTTCTTCGGGCCGTTCATCACGTCGTCAAAAAGACCAAATACACGTGGGACGATGCTCTCGTCGAGCGAAAGGTCTTTAATCGCATAGCTCATTTTGTTCCGGGATACGTGCTCTATGCCACCGCGGGCGTTGTCTTTGCCGGTTATGAGACGGGTGAAACGCTGATGCGGCTTGGGGCGATGATCTATATGGTTCTTGTGGGTCTGCTGGTTGTGGACGGTTTCTTGAATGCGGTGGTTGATATTTATCGCACGTTCGATTTTGCTCGTCGGATGCCGATCCGCGGGCTTATCCAGGTGGTCAAGATCGTGCTGTATCTTGCGGCTGGGGTGATCGTTATATCGCTTCTTCTGGATAAGAATCCGTCGAAGCTGCTTACGGGGATGGGTGCTCTTACGGCGGTTTTGATGTTGGTGTTTAAGGATGCGATTTTGGGGTTTGTCGCGGGGATCCAGCTTATAGCCAACAGGATGGTGCATATCGGCGACTGGATCGAGATGAGTAAGTACGGTGCCGACGGCGATGTGATCGATATTACGCTGACGACGGTGAAGGTCCAGAATTGGGATAAGACGATCGTTATGATCCCGGCGTATGCCCTTATCAGCGATTCGTTTCGGAACTGGCGGGGGATGAGCGATTCGGGCGGTCGGCGGATCAAGCGTGCGGTCAATATTGACGTAAACAGTATCAAATTCTGCACGGCGGAGATGGTCGAGAAGTTCAGGAAGTTCGAGTGTATCGGCGGGTATATCGAGGGCAAGGAGAAGGAGCTTGCCGAGTATAATGCCAGCGAGGGTGTCGATGAGTCGGTGCTGGTAAACGGTCGGCGGATGACGAATGTCGGTACGTTTCGGGCGTATGTCGCTGCGTATCTTCGCAATCATCCGATGGTCAATCTGGATATGACGTTTATGGTTCGCCAGCTCGCCCCGACGGCTCAGGGGCTGCCGATCCAGGTTTATGTCTTCTGCAAGGACCAGCGGTGGGTCAATTACGAGGGTATTCAGGGCGATATTTTCGATCATATCCTGGCGGTGATCCCGCAGTTCGGGCTGCGAGTCTTCCAGGAGCCCGCTGGGGCGGACTTCAATTCGGAGTTCATCGTTCGCAGCAAGTAGGCGATAGCAACAGGCGGCAGGTGGGCGGATGGGTTGAAATTATGGGGGGATTTGGTATACTTGTGCGCGGTGTTCGGTACAAGGCATTATGAGTCCGGGGGGCAATGAATTTTAATATTGTTTTCAGGCTGATGTTGTTGGAAATGGAGGCAAATTATTATGAATATTGATGGTAGGATAAGTCGGCGGGATTTCCTTGCAACTACGGCTGTGGCGGCTGCTGCGGTGACTGGGTGCGGGATTAAGCCAGGGCCGACGTTGGCACGGAAACGCAGGGTTTCTGCCAATGAGATCGTCAACGTCGGACTGATCGGATTAGGCAACCGCTGCATGGGGGTCGCCAAATCCAGTTTTGACATTCCGGGAATGCGAATTGTTGCGGTCTGCGATATCTTCGAGCCGTTGGTGGACCAGCGCATCGCCAATGAGGGCAAGGGACGCGGCTGGAAGGGCTACACCGATCTGCGCGAGATGATCGAAAAGGAGAATCTCGACGGTGTGATGGTAGAGACGACGACGCACGCCCGCGCGTGGGTGACGTGTCATGCTATGGCTATGGGGATGGATGTTTATATTGAAAAGCCGATGTGCCTTACTGTTGCGGAAGGGCGCCACATGGCCGATGTTGCACGGAAGTATGGGCGTGTTACGCAGGTCGGTACGCAACAGCGGTCGATCCCGCTTAATAACTGGGCGAGCGACCTGGTTAAGAACGGGGCGATCGGGAAGGTCAAAGAAGTCCTTGCGCCGAACTTTGTGGGGCCTGTCCATTGGGACCCGCAACCGGCGCAGGAAATGCCGCCAGGCGGAAGCGATGACTGGTGGGACATCTGGTCGAACCAGGTCGAGGTTCGGCCTTATCATAAGGAACTGCATAAAAACTGGAAGAAATATTGGGCATACGATCCGGGGGGACTTTCTTTCGGGGTGACCGGCTGGGGCACGCACAGTTACGACCAGATCCAGCGCGGCCTTGGAACGGATGAGACGGGACCGGTCGAGATCGTACTTGAAGAGCCGGTTCGTGAAATGTCCAGCGGTAAGTTCAAGGAACGTGAAATTTCCGAGGATGAAACCGGCTCGAAGTATTACCGCGGCGCCAGCAATAAAGTCGGTCCGCGTGCGAAAGTAAGCATGAAGTATGCCAACGGTACCGAGCTTAAGCTGCATCTCGATGGCGACTGGGGGCCGGGATTAGGCTGCATCTTCGTCGGCGAAAAGGGAACCATCGAGATCAACCGCGATAAGATATCAGCAAATCCGAAGGAATTGATCCAATCGGCAGACAGACCCGAATACCTTCGGGTGCCGGAGACTCAGCCGCATATCGAGGATTGGATCAATTGCATCAAGAGTCGCGAGCGGTGCACCGCTGACATCGAATATGGCCAGCGAAGCTCGACGCTCTGCTACCTTGTGAATATCGCACGAGAAGTAGGCCAGGTCGGCAAAGTTTTGAAATGGGACCCGGTCGCCGAGCGATTCACCAACTGCAAAGAGGGTAACAGGCTGCTGTCGCGGGCCCGGAGAAAAGGGTACGAATTGCCTGTCTGACCGGAAAGCCCGCCCAAGTAAAGGAAAGTGCCATGAAGGAAAAATTTGTCCTTGTCTTGACATTGGTTCTCATTGCGGCAACGCACGTTTCGTGTGTGCCGGAGGAAGAAGGTTTTGTTTCGATGTTCAACGGAAAAGACCTGACCGAATGGGATGGCAAGCCCGGCGGATGGTGGGTTGAAGATGGTGCGATCACATCACAGAGCACTGAAGAGGAGCCCTGCCTAAAGCACCACTACCTCTTCTGGGAAGGCGGCGAACCGTCCGATTTCATTCTTCGGTTCAAGTACAGGATTGCCGGCGGCAACTCCGGCCTCCAGTTCCGCAGCGAAAAACGCGACAACTACGATACGTGGGGCTACCAGGCCGATATCGAAGCCGGTCCACAGTGGACCGGATGCCTGTTCCAGCATGGGCGAAAGGGTGTGGTGATGAGGGGTTACCGGGCGACTATCTCAGAGGATGGCCAGCGAGAGGAGGAAGAATTCGCCTCGCCGGATGAGTTAATGAAGCTTGTAAGAACGGACGATTGGAATGATTATGAAGTCGTAGCAAAGGGGAGCCAGGTCATCCTGCGTATCAACGGGAAACTGATGTGCCAGGTTGATGACCGCAACGAGAACGCCTGCCGCGACGGTTTTATCGCACTGCAAATGCACCCCGGGCCGCCGATGAAGATACAGTTCAAAGACATGTACATAAAGGTTCTGGATAAATCCCCTTAATGTCGATCGAGACAAAGACAGGCCGGGTAAACCAACAACTACAACTATTAATTGGAGGTCAGACGTGAAACATCAAGCTTTTCAGTGGCGGCGTGGGATTGTTTTTGTGGTGTTGATGCTGGTTTTTGGTGCGGGGGCATTTGCCAAGACCGCGCAACGACCTAATATTGTCCTTATTATCTCCGACGATCAATCGTGGACGGATTATGGTTTTATGGGTCACGATGCGATAAAGACGCCGAATCTTGACCGGCTGGCGTGTGAGGGGATCACTTTTCGGCGCGGTTATGTTCCTACGGGGCTTTGCCGGCCTTCGCTTATGACGCTTGCGACGGGGCTTTATGCCTATCAGAACCGAACTTCCGGCAACAACCCAGCCGGCACCCAAGCCAACCGGCGACATGCCGAAAAAACGGGCAAACCCGAGTTGGAACTGATCATCTCTCATATTGACCGGCATCCGACGCTGCCTGAGATGCTGGGCAGGCTCGGGTATCTCAGCCATCAGAGCGGCAAGTGGTGGGAGGGCAGTTATAAGCGCGGCGGATTTACGCACGGTATGACTCGCGGCTACCCGGAGAGGGGCGGGCGGCACGGCGATGACGGTCTTAAGATCGGGCGCGAGGGTATGGAGCCGATCTTTGATTTTGTGGATATGGCGGTAAAAAAGGACAAGCCCTTTTTTCTATGGTATGCTCCGTTTCTGCCGCACACTCCGCACAATCCGCCGGAACGTATCGTTGAAAAGTACCGCAAGCCGGGCCGGAGCGAGCCGATCGCGAAATATTATGCAATGTGCGAGTGGTTCGACGAGACGTGCGGGCAACTCTTAGACTACCTCGACGAAAAAAGAATAAGCGACAACACCCTTGTCGTTTACGTTACGGACAACGGCTGGGTGCAGTTGCCGGACAGTAACGGTTATGCGCCTCGGTCGAAGCGGAGTCCTTACGATGCGGGGGTTCGTACGCCGATCATGTTCCGCTGGCCGGGTAAGATCGAGCCGACTTATCGCGAGGAGCTTTGCAGCGGTATCGATATCGTGCCTACCATTCTAAGTGCCGCCGGTGCGGAGGTTCCCAAAAATCTGCCGGGTCTGGACCTGACGAGAGCTCTTTGCGAGGGAAAAGCCATCAAGCGTGAGGCTATCTTTGGCGAGTCGTTTGCGCATGATATTGCGGACATTGAGAAACCGGAAGATTCGCTGCT
>DAOVVQ010000229.1 GCA_030637065.1 Planctomycetota bacterium | reverse complement strand
GACGATCTTGTCGATCGGAGCGAAGTCTCTGATCGATACGGTTGCCCTCTTGCCGTTGACGGTTTCGAGGGTGGGATTCAAGAGTATCTTGAGATAACCCCTGGAGATGAGCATATCGACCACGGTCCGAACCTGATGGCCGGGAATGCCCTTATTTATCCAGTATCCGAAATCAAGACCGAATGTCGACCTGGCCCCTTCCCTCAGAGACGCACCCGGGAACGCCGGGTCCAGACCCGCAAATGGCCCATCGGCGATCGGTTGGAACACACCTCTATCGCTAAAGGCTCCGAAGTTGGCCCTGGCTTCTCCCAGGGATATCCCCTCGCCCAGGAAGTTCTCTATCCATATCGACGTTTCCCAGTCCATCGTCTCATCGCCAAAGCGTTCGAGGATCAGGCAGTCAACATTTATCTGGACGGGTGGGACATCGACATTGTCAAGGAATTCGAGCACCGTGTCGGCGACATCTTCGTTAGGACACTGAACGATCAGTTGATTGGTAGCTGGGTTGTGGCTGATCATCCAGCCGCCGCTAAAGAGAGGTTTTCCCTTGGGATCGGCACCCTTCGGAGAAAACTGCTCAATAACCAGTTTGCCTAAGTAGTCAACAGCGTGGTGCTTGGTAAAATAGAAGACCTTGACGCCGGTTTCCATGGGGAGTATTTTCGGCGGCGCCAGGTAGATTGCCGGGAGGGTGTTGTTAACGTGGGGGCTTTCTTTGACCTGGCTTAGTTCCTGGAGGATCGCCCTTGCTTCGAGTTCGGTGGCCTTTCTGGAAAAGAAATCACCACAGCCGCAAAGGCACACCAACGCCAATACCGGCAGAGCGAGCGCCAACCGTCGCTGCACGCTGGACGTATCCATCTTGTTATATCTGTACTTGTAAGGACCGGCCATGTCTATCCCATTGAACTATAAAATACGTGTAATGATACAATAATCGGCACTCGGCGGCGTTTTTCTACAATGTTTCCCGAAAGGAAAATTGCGGTCACAAGCTCACTATCCGGTACCGCCACTCTATCCTATACAGACGCTCGCGGACGGCGAATCATTGCGGAATATCCGACACAATTGTCGATTTACCCGCCCGTTTTCCCCGAAAGTGCCCTCCGCACGATTAAAACGCCATGCGTTGCCCCTTCCTGAGGTTTAGGCAAGTATTGCAGAATTGCAATTTTTTGTCAAGCCGGTACGGGCAAAAAAATGGCTCTTCCGAATAATGCTTTGGTAAGCACTGTGTGAGAAAAATCCTTCGGGGCCCCGCAAAAGCGGGTACAGGTACAACCTGCCTTTCCACCTTCGCCAAGGCTACGGCGAGACAGGTCGGCAGAACGTACCAGTCCCCGTTTTTGCAGCGGACCGTGTGGATGAGGCAAATGTTGGACTGGCGGGCAAAATTGTGCTATTTTGGCGGTTATGGAACGAATCAATAGCGAAGAACCGATGACCGTGGCCCTTGTGGCTCTTGGTTGTCCGAAGAATATTGTCGATAGCGAAAAGATGCTTGCCCGCATCGGAGAGGGTGGTTTTGTGCTCTCGGGCGACATTTACAACGCTGATATCGTAGTTATTAACACTTGTGGTTTTATCGCCCCAGCCAAAGAGGAGGCCATCGGCGAGATCAGGGAGGCTGTCCGGCTCAAAGATGAGGGCAGGGTCCGCAAGGTCATTGTCGCCGGGTGCCTGTCCCAGCGGATGGGCAAGGCCCTTGCAGACGAGGTCGACGGCATCGACGCCATTGTCGGTCTGTCCGGACGGGATAAGATCGACGAGATAATCCGCGAGACCATCGCCGCTGGCGTTTCGCCCGAGCATAGCACCGCTGAGGGTTTTTACCTCGATGAGAGCCCGGCCGAGGCTGGGGACGATACGGGGCGGCTATTGATTACGCCGGAGCACTGGGCGTATCTGAGGATCAGCGAGGGGTGCGACCGGAAATGTGCCTTTTGCACGATTCCGGCGATCCGGGGGCGATTTCGCAGTAAGCCGCAGGACCTTGTGCTGGCTGAGGCCCGCGAGTTGGTCGATAACGGGGCGGTCGAACTTAGCATTATCGCTCAGGACAGCAATTATTATCGGCGGGATATGGGCGTTAAGAACGGGCTCAGCGAGCTGTTAGGCGGGCTTGGCCGGATCGAGGCCCTGATGTGGATCCGCCTGATGTACCTGTATCCGGCGACGATCGACGAAAATCTGATCGAGGCCATCGCCGCAAGCGAAAAGGTGCTTAATTATATAGATATGCCGATCCAGCACATCAACGACGACATCCTCAAGAGCATGAATCGGGCCGACAGGAAGGATAAGACCGTCGGGCTGATCGAGAATCTTCGGCGGGCGATGGACGATGTGGTGCTGCGGACGACTATTATCGTCGGCTTTCCCGGCGAAACGGACGGGCAGTTCGAGGAATTGCTGGATTTTGTCCGCTGGGCGAAGTTTGACGCTCTGGGCTGTTTCACTTTCTATCCCGAGACCGGCACATCCGCCGCCGATATGCCCGGCCAGGTGCCCGACGAGGTAAAGCAGCATCGATCTGAGACGCTCATGCTCGCCCAGCAGGAGATCGCCTTTGCCCGGACCAGAGAGCGGATCGGCACGGAGATTACCTGTCTGGTGGACGAGGTCGGGCCCAAACGCCGGGCAACGGGACGGTTCTTCGGCCAGGCGCCTCACGTCGACAGCGTTTGCCATATCAGCCGTTGCAGGAGCAGGCCGGGCGGGTTTATCCGTGCAAAAGTGACGGAAACCCGCGATTATGACTTGCTGGTACGGCAAATTAATGATTGAATTATGCTCACTATCCGTTAGACTCGCATTCTCAGGTTACGCAGACCACCGCGGACGGCGGTTTTGAATTGTACGCAAGATATCCGGTTTCAGGGCAAAATGGACACACACAACGACAAACGAATGGTTCGATTTATCCCGAACGGCCTTACGTTCGCCCGGTTGGTGCTGACGCTGATATTTCTCGCGATGGTCCTTTACGCCCCGGGTTTGCCCCAGGAAAAACTCCCCGATTTTCTGCTGGTCGCCTTTATACTGTTTGTCATCGCCGGCGTTACCGACATCATCGACGGCAAGGTCGCCAGGATGTTCGATGTCGCCAGCAAGTTCGGCAGGATGGTCGACCCCTTAGCTGACAAGATATTGGTCTGCGGGGCCTTTGTCTGCTTTGCCATTGTCAAACAGCCGACGCTTGTGCATATCTTCGAGCCGACTACGGTTGCGGTTATTCGATGGCTTGTCGTTGTGATCATCATCGCCAGGGAGCTGGTCGTTACGATCCTGCGACACCTCGCCGAGGCCCGCGGTGTCAATTTCGCCGCCACCGTCTCGGGCAAGATAAAAATGTTCATCCAGTCATTCGCCATCGGAACGGTAGTGATGAAGTGGGCCTACGTATCGAGAGCATGGGGCGACTGGTTTACCGTAATAGCCTTCCTGATCATGATAGTATCGACCGTAGTCTCCGGCATCCAGTCACTAAAACGCCCCATCAAGTAGGCCGGCGGCACCAACCGTCGGTTTGGCTTCGCCAAACACGCTACGTGTCATCCCGACCGCAGCGGAGGGATCTGTTTAAGCAGCATCGCGAAGCGATTCAATAATTGACGTATCAGTCTGACTGGGCACATTAATAATGGAATCTTCTGATTAAACAGATTCCTCCGCTCCGCCGCGACTGCGTCGCGGCTCCGGTCGGAATGACGAAGCATGGCACCGGATGCGATATTTAGATGGGAGTGGTATTACCCACGCTGCTGGCTAAAGGCCGCGTCCCAGTCTTTCCAGACTGGTTCGGCTCCCGATGCTTTTATCATTTCTGCGATCTGTGCCGGGCTGCGGTTGTCGGCTATCTCGAATTGTTTTGTGGCTGACTCGCCGGTGTACCCGCCGGGGGAGGTCTTAGAGCCTGCGCTCATTTTCGTAACGCACAGCGGCGTCAGGTTATCCCGCAGGTCGGCGTTTTCGCGGGTACTTAGTACGATGCCCGCATCGGCAAAGCACAGCCGCAGGGCGAGCATCATCTGGACGAGATCCCTGTCAGATACGGGGCGAACGAATTCATCGCGGACCTCGTGGGCCTGGCGGATGCGCGGAAATGAGAATGACACCTGCGATCGCCAGTACTTTTTCATGAGGTAGGCCGCGTGTTCGCCCATGGCGAGCGTTTCCGTCCGCCAGTTGCCAAGGCCTAACAGGGCTCCGATGCCGATGCGCCGCATACCCGCTGAGGCGAACCGGTCCGGGCTTTCGAGCCGCCGGTCGTAATCGCTCTTTGGCCCGGCTGGGTGATGCTCGCCGTAGGTTCCCCGGTCGTAGGTCTCCTGGTAGAGCGTTACGCCGTCGATCCCAGCGGCGAATAGCTTTGCGTAATCGGGCTCGCTCATGGAGTAAATTTCGACCGAGATCGAGCTGAAATTGGCGCCGAGCCTGCCTGCAAGCTCACAGAGGTAGTCAGCTGTAATAAACTTCGGGTCCTCGCCGCTGACCAGCAGGATATGGCGAAAGCCCTCCGCGGCTATCACGTCGGCGTCGGCAATCGCCTCATCGATCGTCAGTCGCCTTCGCGGATAGTTATGCCCCTGATTATACCCGCAATACCGGCAACTGTTGATGCAATAGTTAGAGACGTACAGCGGGGCATAAAGCTGGATCGTCCGCCCGAACCGCTGGACGGTAAGATCGCGGGCCTGCCGGGCCATTGGCTCCAGAAAATCCGCCGCTGCCGGCGAGATCAGCGTGAGGAGCCTGCTGAAACTGTAACGTCCGCAGGGCTCGGCAAGCGCCCTTTCGACGTCGGCGGCTTTGACACCGTCAAGAAGCCCAACCAGCCGCGGGTCATCCCGGTCAAGCCCCTTCTCAGCGAGGATCGATTTGATATCGCCGGGTTGTGTGGTAACAGGTGCCATTATAATCCAAGATTCCAAATTAAATATCAAAATGTAAAATGCAAAACGACAATGTAAAAATCAAAAATATCGAAAACCATGTCAGCTAAGATTCCATTTTGTATTGCTCAATGGGTGGCAGCGTGTTTGGCGGAGCCAAACCGATGGTGGGTGCCAGTGTGCATTCGCCCATCGGTTTGCTGCGCAAACACGCTGCCACCCGACGGAAAATCTATTTTTGAGTTTTGATCTGTAGTTTTGCATTTTGATTTTTGATATTTAATTTTGCCACATGGCGTTTTCCCTATAAGCTGCACTATACTATTATGCGTCTCTCAAAAAGCCCGTCAGCGGGCTTGACGCGTTTGCCTGTTTGCTTTCGCCCGCCCCGCGTGCGAGGTAGCCCATTCGTCCGGCCTCGACGGCGAGCCTGAAGGCGTTTGCCATTTGGCACGGGTCCTCGGCGGTCGCTATCGCGGTGTTTACGAGGACGGCGTCTGCGCCCATCTCCATGGCCTCGGCTGCGTGCGAGGGCAGGCCCAATCCGGCGTCGACGACGACCGGGACCGTTGCCTGGTCGATAATGATCTCGATCGCCGATCGGGTTTTGAGGCCCTGATTGGAGCCTATCGGGCTGGCCAGCGGCATTACCGTCGCGGCGCCGGCGTCCTGGAGCTTTTTGGCCAGGATCGGGTCGGCGTTGATATACGGCAGGACCACGAAGCCGTCATCGACCAGCACTTTGGTCGCTTTCAGCGTCTCGGTCGCGTCCGGCAAAAGGTAGTACGGGTCCGGCGTAACCTCGAGCTTGACCCAGTTGATACCGCTTGCCGACCGTGCAAGCCGGGCCAGGCGAACGGCCTCATCCCCATCGCGGGCGCCGGAGGTATTGGGCAGAAGCAGATATCGCTCCCGGTCGATGGCTCCGAGCATATCGTCATTTTCATTCTCGATATCCACGCGGCGAAGAGCGACGGTTACCATCTCGCTGCCCGATTGCTCGATCGCGCGGGCCATGACCTCGTTGGAACTGAACTTTCCCGTCCCAATAAAGAGCCGCGAACTGAATTGTCTGTCTGCGATCAGCAGTTTATCCATCGATATAGTCTCTCCCGTCACCCGCCGCCGACAAAACGAATAAGCTCCACCGACTGGCCGGCGGCAAGTTTCGTGGCGGCGAAGTTCTTGCGCTCGACGATCCTGCCGTCAACCTCAGCGACCACCGTCGCCTCGTTAATGCCCATCCGCTCTAACAACTGCCGCAAGTCCTGCGGGAGCGGGCCGTCGGAAAAATGCCTTTCTTTACCGTTTACGGTTAGCGTTTCACTCATCTGTCACCTGCACATGTCATAAAAAAAAGACGCACCCGGCACAATCGCTGCGGTACGTCTGTTCGCGGTCATGCCTCCCT
>DAOVVQ010000253.1 GCA_030637065.1 Planctomycetota bacterium | reverse complement strand
ATGACTTTGACGTATAATGTTAGATAGCAGATACAAACAGGAGGTTTAAGCAGAGAGCTTATGAGCGACAAAATACATCCTAGCGCGGTAATTGACGGGAGCGCACAATTAGGGACCGGCGTAGTCGTTGGTCCGCACTGTGTTATCGATGCAGGCGCGATTATTGGCGACAATACGGTGCTCGATGCCAATGTGGTAATCGGCGAAAACGTTAAGCTTGGCAGGAGCAATCGGCTCTACGCCAACTGCGTGATAGGTCGTCATCCGCAGCTTTTGGGTCTTGACCCGGAAAATTCGGATTTAGGCGGCCTTGAGATCGGCGACAATAACACCATTCGCGAACACGTGACGATCCATCCGAGCATACATTCCGACAAGGCGACGACTGTCGGCAACGAGAACCTTCTGATGGTCGGCGTTCACTTGGGTCACGACTGTATTCTGGCCGACAAGATCGTTATCAGCAATTACACTCAGATCAGCGGTCACTGCAAGATCGAGATCGGTGTGTGGCTCAGCGGTATGGTTGCGGTTCATCAGTTCGTGACGTTTGGCAAGTGGTGCTATGCCGCGGGTTTTTCCGGTATCAATCGCGACATTCCGCCTTTTGTCTGTGTCAGCGGTCATTATCCTCCTGAGGTAAGGTCGATCAACAAGAGAGGACTGGTAAGGGCCGATTTTGACGAAGCCCAGCAGGAGCGGATAGTCGAGGCATTTAAGCAGATCTATCGTGGCGACGGCATTTTTCTCGACCGGGTAAAAGCGGTGGCTGACGATGGCGACCTCGATGAAAATGTTCGGGCAATGGTCGATGCCATAATCAGGAGCAGTGAGCACAGGTTCGGCAGGCATTTGGAACAGTTCAGGGATTAGGAGCTAATTGAGACGATGGGTAAAATACGCACAGCGGTGATCGGTGCCGGCAAGATGGGCGGTATTCATGCCAAGGTCTACAGCCAGCTCGAGCAAAGCGAACTGGTCGCGGTGGTCGATACGCAGAAGGAACGGGCTGATAAAATTGCCCAACAGTACGATTGCGGTTCGTTTGACGATTACCGCCAGATCGTGGACAAGGTCGACGCGGTGACGATCTCGGCGCCGACGATATGTCATCTCGACCTGGCCAGGGAGTTTATCCGCAATGATGTGGCGGTGATGATCGAAAAGCCGCTTGCTGCCAGTGCCGCGCAGGGAAAAGAGATCGTCGATCTGGCCAAAGAGCGCAATGTGGTAGTCGCCGTCGGTCATTCCGAGCGATGCAATCCGGTAGTCCAGGCGATGAAACGGCTGGACATCGAGCCTAAGTTCATCGAGGCCAATCGCATCAGTCCCTATCCTTTCCGCTCGACGGATATCGGCGTGGTGCTCGACGTGATGATCCACGATATCGATATTATCCTGTCATTGGCGGCGTGTTCTATAAAGAAGGTCGACGCCGTCGGCGTCAACGTCATCGGCGACCATGAAGACATCTGCAACGCCCGCATCGTTTTTGCCAATGGTTGTATCGCCAATATTACGGCGTCGCGGCTTGCGATGAAGACGCAGCGCAAGGTTCGCGTGTTCAGCCGGCAGGCCTATCTGAGCCTGGATTACCTCAAGAAGGAAGGCGTTATTATCAAGGCGGCACCGAACACGGATATGATGCAATGGATACGGCAACAGCAGGAAAAGGAAGACTTTGATTTTTCCGAGGTCAACTGGCCGGACCTTTTGCACATCGAGCAGCTTGACATCGAGGACACCGAGCCTTTGCGGGTGGAACAGCAGGCCTTCCTGAAGGCGATCGCCAACGAAAGCGACCGCCCCGAAGTAACCGCCGAAGAGGGCCTTGCCGCAATGGCGTGCGCAGAGCAGATCCTGGAAGCCATCAAACAGCACAAGTGGGATTAATTTCCGGCCATCTCCGGCGGGCAGCAAATCTGTAGCGCCACAATGCAGCTTAACCCTTCAGTTTTAGTTTGCTTACCATCTGGTGGGCTATGCGGGTCGGTTCCGGCAGGCGATATTTCGTTGCACAGTGAAGCGTTATATTTATCGCGTCCTCCAGCAGGCACCTGTTTCCTACCGAGACGAAGAGCGGTTTTACATTCGTGCGGGTCCTTAATACCGCGCCGATGGTCTCGCTGCCGTCTTTGAGCCATGAATAAGCACCCTTTTCCGGGTCTACCTCGTCGAACGAACCGGTCAGCCTGCTCTTCGCACAGCCGATGGTGGGCTTGTCCAGAAACAGCCCGAGGTGGGCGGCTAATCCGAGTCTGCGGGGGTGGGCTATTCCCTGGCCGTCAATGAGGAAGATGTCGGGTGTGATTTTCAGTTTTTCGGCTGCGGCGAGGCAGGCTGGGGCTTCACGGAAGCTAAGCAGACCGGGGATGTAGGGAAATGTCACTTTCAGGCGGGCGGCGGCCTGCTCGATAATCTCGAAATCGCCGTAATTCAGGACCACCACCACGGCAAAAATGTGTTTTTTGTCCCTGCTAAAGGCACAGTCCAGCCCGGCTACGGTCCGCGGAGGCTGCTTAAGGGGCAAAAACCGCAGACGCCCTGCCAGAGCCCTCTGAATATCCCTTGCCTGGGCGTAGGACAGATTCCAGTTGTGCAGATTTTTTATCTTCATAGGAGCAGGCCAAAATCGCCGCCACCGGCGAGAAAAAGTATTTTACCCGAACCTCGATTCATGGTACAATAGCCAAATTGGCTCCGTCTGGAGTTTGCAGAGTCAGTAGTGTAACCGTAACCGATTTATACAGGATAAGTAAGTGGTGAAAAAGGCGATCAGAATAACCGGTGCTTCCGAGCACAATTTGAAGAATATCGACGTGGTCATTCCCCGCGACAAGATGGTGGTGATGACCGGCATTAGCGGTTCGGGCAAGAGTTCGCTTGCCTTCGATACGATTTACGCCGAGGGCCAGCGGAAATATGTCGAGTCGCTAAGCGCCTACGCGCGGCAGTTTCTCGAGCAGATGCAAAAGCCTCATATCGAGCACATCGAGGGTCTTCCGCCGACGATCGCCATCGAGCAGCGAAGTGCCAGCAGCAACCCCCGCTCGACGGTGGCGACTACTACCGAGATATACGATTATTGCCGCATCCTTTTTGCCCGCACGGGTCAGCCTCACTGCTGGATCTGCGATGCCGAGATCAGCAGCCAGCATTCTTCGCAGATAGTCGATTCTATCCTGAGCCGGCCCGAGGGGACCAAGATCCAGATATGCGCCCCGCTGGTTCGCGGCCAGAAGGGCGAGCATCGCGAGGTATTGGCCCTTATCCAGCGCGAGGGTTTCGTGCGGGTCCGGCTCGATGGGACGATCTATGATATCAAGAGTACGCCGCCGCTGGATAAGAACAAAAAGCACGACATCGCCGCTGTGATCGACAGGCTGATTATCAAGGATTCGATCCGCGTTCGCCTGGCTGACTCGATTGAAACCGCGCTGAAGATCGGCGAAGGTGTGGTTTCGATAATGGTCCAGGAGCCCGATGGCGACAAGAGCAGCGGCGGCAAAGGCGGCTGGGACGATGTTATTTACAGTGAGAAGTTCGCCTGTACGAAGCACCCGGAGGCGTCATTGGAGGAGCATTCGCCGCGGCTGTTCAGCTTTAACAGCCCCTATGGTGCGTGCAAAAGCTGCGACGGGCTCGGGACGATCCTTGAGTTTGACGGCGATCTGATCGTGCCGGATAAAACGGTTTCGCTGGAAAACGGAGCCGTCGATGCCTGGCGCAAGGGCGGCAAGCGGATGAACATATATTACAACCGGATGATCAAGCGGTTCTGTCGTAATTTCGGGATAAAGAAGTCCATCGCTTTCTCGAAGATCCCGGCGCCGGTCAGGAAGATCCTTCTTAACGGGACAACCGACAAAGACGAGGACAAGTACGGTGTTTCGTTCGAGGGCGTTATTCCCAACCTCAGCCGGCGATGGGAGAATACGGCCAGCGAATACGTCAAGTCCCGCCTGCACGGCTATCTTTCCGAGCAGTCATGCAGGAGCTGTAAAGGTGCAAGGCTTCGGCCCGAGGCGATCGCCGTGACGGTTGCCGATAAGAGCATCAGCGAGATAACGGCGATGAGTATCGGCGTCGCTCATAAGTTTTTCTGCAAGTTAAAATTCGACGACGAGCGGGCCCTGATCGCGGCCCAGCCGCTTAAGGAGATCAAGGCCCGTCTGAAATTCATGGTCGATGTCGGCCTGGGCTATCTTACCCTGGACCGGACGAGCAGGACGATGTCCGGCGGCGAGGTCCAGAGGATTCGGCTTGCCACGCAGGTCGGCAGCGGGCTGGTGGGGTGCTGTTATGTTCTTGACGAGCCGACTATCGGGCTGCACAGGCGAGACAACGACCGGCTCCTGGGGATACTCCGGAGGCTCACCGACATAGGCAATACGGTCATCGTCGTCGAGCACGATGAGGATGTCATTTATCATGCCGATCATATAATCGATATCGGTCCGGCTGCCGGGGCGCATGGCGGCGAGATAGTTGCCACAGGCAGCGTCAAGGATATCTGCAAATGCGAACGGTCCATAACCGGCAAATACCTCAGCGGTGAAAGCCGGATCGAGCTGCCAGGTGCGCGGCGAAAGTATAATCTTAGAAACTGTGTCGAGGTCAAGCAGGCCTGCGAGAATAACTTAAAGGACATCAACGTTAAGTTTCCGATTGGTGTCTTTACGTGTGTCACGGGCGTTTCCGGTTCCGGTAAGAGCACGCTGGTGACGGAGATTTTGCTAAAGAGCCTCAAGCGCAGGCTCTACAGTTCGCGTGAAAAGCCCGGCAAGCACAAGTCCGTCCTTGGTATTTCCCACGTCGACAAGGTCATCGAGATCAATCAGGCGCCCATAGGGAGAACTCCGCGGAGCAACCCGGCGACTTATACCGGCGTGTTCGATCTGATCCGCCAGCTCTTTGCGATGACGCGTGAAGCGAAGATTCGAGGTTATAAGCCCGGCAGGTTCAGCTTCAATGTCAAGGGCGGTCGGTGCGAGCATTGCCAGGGCCAGGGTACGCGAAAGATCGAGATGCACTTTCTGCCCGATGTTTACGTCGTCTGCCAGGAGTGCAAGGGTGCCAGATATAATCCCGAGACGCTTCAGATCACCTATAAGGGCAAGAATATTTCCGACGTGCTCGATATGTGCATCGAGGAGGCCAGGGGGTTCTTTGCCAACTTCCCGAAGATAATGCGGCTGATAAAGGCCCTTAGCGATGTCGGCCTGGGTTACATGACCCTGGGCCAGTCTTCGACTACACTGTCGGGCGGCGAGGCCCAGCGGATAAAACTCGCTTCCGAATTAGGTAAGCCCTCCACCGGCCACACCCTGTACCTGCTGGACGAGCCGACGACGGGGCTGCACTTTGCCGACATTCATAACCTGATGAATGTGCTGCGGCGATTGTGCGATATGGGCAATACCGTGGTGGTAATCGAACATAACCTTGACGTCATCAAGATGGCAGATTATATAATTGACTTAGGCCCCGAGGGCGGCGACGCCGGAGGCCAGGTAATAGCGTCAGGCTCGCCGGAAGAAATTATAAAGGTAAAAAAAAGCTACACTGCCAAATATCTGAAGGAAAAGCTCGAAGCCGAAACCAGGAAGTGACCTGTATTGGAAGGACGACAGCGATGGTTTTTGAGACGCTTGAATGGAAGGGTGAGACTGACGGTT
>DAOVVQ010000187.1 GCA_030637065.1 Planctomycetota bacterium | reverse complement strand
CTGATCGCTGGAAGCCTTAGTTCGCAATAAGGGTGGCAGCGCGTTTGCGCAGCAAACCGATGGTCGTATGCACAGTGGCACCGGCCATCGGTTTGGCTTCGCCAAACACGCTGCCACCCTTGCTTCGCCTTGAAACACAGCGCGAGCACAAGCATGGCACTGATCGCAATATTTAATTACTGGTCTTACGCTTTTGCTCTGCCTGTTCGGTAGAGCCATACTGCTATTGCTACGAGCAGCGCGGGGCGTGGCCAGGCTCCTGTCGGGGCATCCATTACCGCGAGGACGTCGGGATTGGCTGTGAGAACGATCGGTACCGCCAGTAGTATTCCGATGAGCGCTTCTCCGGTGATCAGGCCCGATGCGAAGAGCAGGCCGTGTCGGTTGGCTGTTTCGACTTTGGCTTCGGGCAGTTTTTTGCTCTGGTGATATGACTTTAAGAGCTGGTGGATTATTCCGCCGGCGAAGATCGGGACCTCAAGTTCCAGGGGCAGATATATCCCGATAGCGACCGCCAGGACGGGCATACGGAATGAGCTGCCCTTCTTTTCGAGCCAGATATCGGCTGCGATTATCGCTGCGGCAACTGCCATTCCTATGCCGACGTAATTCCAGGGGAGGTTACCTTCGAAAACACCTTTGGCAACGGAGGCGATCAGATTTGCCTGTGGCGCGATCAGGGCGTTTTCCGTCGCGGACGCGTGGCCTGCAAAGCCGTAGGCCTTATAGAGCAGCATCAGAATTGGGGCCATGACAAGTGCCGCTGAGACGGTGCCGACCATCTGCATTACCTGCTGTTTCCACGGGGTAGCGCCTACGATATAGCCGGCTTTGAGGTCCTGCATGTTGTCGCCGGCGATCGCGGCTGCACAGCAGACTACGCTTCCGATTATTATCGCCGCGGCTGGGCCGTTTTCGGCGCCTTTGCCCATCAGCACTAAGAGCAGCAGCGCCGAGACCAGCACCGTTGCGATGGTTACGCCGGAGATAGGATTGTTGGAGGAACCGACCAGGCCTGCCATGTAGCCTGCCACAGCCGAAAACAGGAAGCCCGTTATCAGCATTGTGATCGCCATCGGGATCGCGATGGTGACGTCCTTTACAAACGCCTGGTAAACGAGGAACAGCGGGACTACGGAGAATATGATCAGGATGAGTATCCACTTCATGGGCATATCGCGCTCGGTTCTGTTGACCTGGGCTCCTTCGCCGTTGCCGCGATAGGCCTTTAGGCCGCTCATTATGCCGTCGACGAGCGATGTTCTGAGCTTGATAATGGTCCAGAGCCCCCCTACCAGCATTCCGCCTACGCCGATGTATCGCGTCTTGGCCGACCATATCTGGTGGGCCCAATCCACTGCGGCCATCGGTTCGCCGTTAGCTAATGAAGGCCACTCTTCGAGCAAGGCACAGATCGGTATTGCGACGAGCCAGTTGGCAACGCCGCCTAAGAAGATCAGCACGGCGATGTTGAGGCCGACGATGTAGCCGACCGACAGGAGCGCCGGGCTTAAGTTCGAGCCGAAATAGGCGATGGTTCCGCCAATGCCTTTGGCAGCCTCGACGGCCTCGAGCCATATTTTTAGTCCGCCGCCGCCTAACTTAAACAGCCCGCCGGCGATGGCGGCCTGGGCGATATACTTGATGCCGGCACCGTCGCTTCGCTGGCCGGATTTCAGGACCTCGGCAGTTGCTATGCCTTCTGGAAACTTGAGCTTACTTTCGACGATCAGGGCGCGCCTGAGCGGTATCGTAAACAGGACGCCTAAGAGTCCGCCGAATCCGGCTATGACGGTTACCCAGAGGAAGTCAAAGTCGTCCCAGAAGCCTAATATCACGAGTGCGGGCAGTGTGAATATTACGCCTGCTGCCAGGGATTCGCCTGCGGAGGCGGCGGTCTGGACTATGTTGTTTTCGAGAATGTTGCTTCGGCGAAAGAGGCGTAATACGCCCATCGAGACCACGGCTGCGGGTATGGAGGCTGAGACCGTCATCCCAGCGAATAGGCCGAGGTACGCGTTGGCTGCGGCGAGGATTACTGACAGCAGCACGCCTAAAACGACCGCCTTTACCGTTATTTCCGCTAATGATCCTTCCTGATGATCCATAGTCGTCCCTATGCTATTAAAAATAGTTTCATTGGTGCGAAATATCGCACCCTACATGGCTGTTATCGACCAATACGCCGCAAAACCGGATTTTTTTGCAGGCGGCTGTTTGGGGATGTATATTGGGTTTGAATTGGGTTTGATTGGGTTTGTTTTTTTTAACATGTTTTCCGCCGAGCCATCGTAACGCCTTGTTGTTACAGGGGTTACGACACCAAAGGATCGTTGAAATTGGGTTTGTTTGTTCAAATAGGGGGTCGGCGATAGATCGGGGTTTCCACTATGTTCCAGTTTCCACTGCATTCCAGCTTTTTTGGTGGTTGGCATTGTTTTACCCCCTTTGTAATTTACGATTGACTACTTACTATTTATTATTTAATTGTTAGATGTTTATAATACACGGGGATGAGTTTTGTGTCAAGATGTTTTTTTAATTAACCACGGATTTCTTTAATCGCTGATTACGCTGATTTCACGGATCCTCCTTCGCGTAAAGCTACGGCAGGACAGGTTTTTTTACCATGAAGGAAGTGAAGATAATGAAGAAATCCGTCTTCGCTCCGCTTCGCCGCGACAGGGAAGAATTATAGAATTAGAGAAGCATAGAATTATCGAATTTTTGGAGGGGGATCCGTCTTCGCTCTGCTTCGACGCGACAGGGGATTATAGAATTTCGAGAAGCGGCGGGAATTTTATGGCAAAAGTACGCCAAAGACGGCCCAAAATGCGCAAAAGTTTGCAAAAGTGCGCAGATCTTAGCAAAAGCACGCAAAAATGAGCGGTAAAAACGGGGCAAAGCCGCGTCCGTTAGCTTCTTTGCGGATGGTTTGTAGCATTTATTCTTGTATGCAGGGGTTTTGGGGGTATGATCGGGGAGTATGGTTGAGCAGCGAAGAAAAACGTTGGGTCGGAGGCGTCGGGGCTGCCTAAATAGGTGACTTTCCCTGGTTTTCTAATAAAAACCCCCGGAGAGGAAGAAACTGTAAAATGAAAAAGCTCATACTCGTAATACTATTAACAATGTTCTTAGCAAGTGTAGCTTATTGCGAAGAAAAGAAATCACAGTCCGAACTGATGCTACAGGCTAGCTCTGAAGCTGCAGACAAGTATGAGCTATTTGTTGACGGGAAGCTCTTGCTGTATAAGTCCGGGTGGTCGAGCAAACAGGCTATAAACCATCTGTTGAACTTTTCAAAGAAGTATCCCGATAAGAAGGTGAAAGCTCGATATGACGGTGAATATATATTGACCGAAGGAACCGGTTATGAATTATACTGGAAAGGTAAGCGGGTAGGGCATGAACCTGATTGGAAACTGTCGCAGTCTGAACGTAACCTTCGATGGAATATTGAACATCATCCGGATATTGAGGTGGTCGGACTCTATGGGGGCAGACTTTTGGCGACGCCTTCACACATGGTTCTGTTGCCGGCATGGAAACGGCACACCGCGTCTTTAGACCAAAAGTATCAAATACAGGAGTTCAGGCTTTTTTATACTTTCAAGGGGAAACATGCCCTGCCGCTGGACAAGCGAAAGGATGCAGATAACAACAAAATCCCTGACTATATAGAAGATATTGGATTGCAATTAGTTTCTGCTAAATACATCTACACAAACGTACTGAAATTACGCCACCCGTTCGAAGGCAATCGATACAAAGGTCGGGTTAAATATTTTGACGTTAGTGTTGCTGCGACCCCGCTAGGGAAACCAGAACGGCCTGGCGCAGCGTTGGCGGGTTCAGGAGTCGTAAACTATTATCGCGAATCGGATCCCCTGGAAGGCGTAAACGTCCTGACAATTGACCTTTCAAATAAAAGTTTGGCACATTTGTTAAATCCAGCTCATGAGCTGTTTCATGAATTTCAGTATGGCTACACTATGTTTAAAAATAAATGGTTTCTTGAAGGTATGGCAAGGTACTCTGAAAGTCTTTTTAACCAGATTGTGCCCCCAACGATGCCTTTGCCTCGTAACAGTACAGACCGGGACAAATTATTTGAGATGGGTTATGACGGATGTCGTTTCTGGCAAACTATACTCCAAGCAGTTGATCAAACCGGCACTTTTCAAATCCCTCCTGAAATCGCAAATGCACGTTATAAAACGAGTGGTAAATCAATAATTCAAGATAATCAATTTGCCGGGGCAGTATATATTAAGTCTTTTCTTGAAGAATTAGACAAAATGGATGATATGGTATCTGATATACGAAACCTCGATCCAAATGATTGGCCTGACTCAGTGCAACATTCTCCCGAGAATAATCCATACGTTTGGAAGGCAGTTTTAGAAGCATGCCGAAAAATCTCAGGAAACAATAATACGCTGCGATCATTTGTGCAACAGTTTAGGGAGGGTAACTGAAAGGTGTCAGGACACATCTGGCGGCTTTAGGGTTGCAGTTTGGGCGTCCCCCATCACTGGGTAGTTGATTGCAGGGCTAAAGCCCTTTTGGGGGGAGTTGTTGTCGCTGGTCTCCGCTCTAAAGAGCGGAGTTAGTCAGGTGGCGGGGTTGATGCTCCTCTTGCTCTCATTTTTATTGAGTAGAATGCTGTTCTTGCTGTTATGAATAGTGTTCTTCCTTCTTTTCCGCCGAATGTTACGTTTGTTGGTCGCTCTGGAGTCTCAATTTCTCCGATTTTTTCTCCGGCTGGATTGTATATTAGTACGTTTTCCCATGTGATGTAGATATTGCCTCTTCTGTCCAGGGTCATTCCGTCGGAGCCTACCGGGGCGAGGAGCTTTTTGTTTGTTAGTGTGCCGTCGGGGTTTATGCTGCAAACGTAAACCTGCTCGGCGCCGGGGTCGGCTACGTAGAGGGTTTTTCCGTCGGGGCTGCCGACTATGCCGTTTGGTCTTTCCATGTCGTTGATGACTCGGATGGTCTTTTTTCGGTCTGGGGTTACGTAATAGACGTGGCCACCGTCTTGATTTTGGGGGCTTCTTCTGCTGGCTGGGTCGGTGAAGTAGACGCCGCCTTTGGGGTCGAGCCAGAGGTCGTTTGGTCTGTTGAAGGCTTTGCCGTTGTATTTGTCGGCTATGACGGTTAGTTTGCCGTTGGGGGCGATCGATACGACTCGGGCATTGTCGCCCTGGCAGGCGAAGAGGTTGCCGTCGTTACCAAAGTACAGGCCGTTTGCCCCGCCGGTATTTTCCCGGTAGACGGAGAGTTTGCCGTCCGGTGAGAATTTGTAGATCTTCGCTGCCCGGACATCGGAGAAGAATATATTGCCGCTGGCGTCTAATGCCGGGCCTTCGGTAAACTCGAACGTGTCTGCTATTACTTCGAGCTTTGCCGCTGGGTCGATCGGATCGGGCGAACCCTGTCCGCGTCCTCCGCCGCCTTGCCGTCTGTCTTGCCCGCCGCCCTGTCCCTGAACGCCGCCTCCTCGTCGCTGGCCTTGCTCTAAGCGCTGTCTGTCGGCAGTTACCGCTTGTCTGCCTGGGCCTCTGGTCTGGACGCCGGATGCTTGTCTGCCTGGGCCCCTGGTCTGGACGCCTGATGCTTGTCTGCCTTGACGGGTTGGCATGTTTTCCATGGTCTCTTTGACCTCGTCGATCAGTTCGCCCATCCTATCGGTGTCGTTTTGTGAGTGGGCTTTTTCAAGGTTCTCCAATGCCGTTAAAAGCTGCTGCCTGCCGCCAGAGTTGTTTTGGGCGGCTGGGCCAGCGGCATTCGGACGGGGCGGTAAGTTTTCGAGGGTCTGATCCATTTCCGCAAGGAGTTTGCCCATCTTGCCCCGCTGGTCCTGCTGGTAAGCATCCTCGAAACCCGGCAGCCACTCTTTTAATTGCTGTTGCAAAACCGGTCCCCTTGCGGAATCGGTTGCTACGGCTTGCCTGCCAGCGGTCTGTCCCTGCCTTTGCGCTCCCCTTGACCTCCGACCGCCTGCCTGTGCGGTGGCGCTTGGATCGTAGTTGGGATTTGGGGTCGGCAAGCCGGTGCTTACCTGTTCCAGATAGTTATTGAGTCTGCTATGCATCATCTCGGCCTTTTCGGGCATTTTTTTGGACAGGTCGTTTTTTTCGCTGATATCTTCTTTCAAATTAAAGAGTCGCAGTTCGTCATCTTCGTAGAGTTTTATGAGCTTGTAGTCGGCAAGGTGGATCGTCGAGTGCGGCGCCTTGCCTCGCCCTCCCTGGTAGTGAGGGTAGTGAAAGGCTATTTCTTTTCGCGGGCGATCGACTTTGCCTTTACCGCTTGTGAAAAGAGGTGTAAGGCTTGCGCCCTCGATGCCCTTTGGCAGCGATTCCTTAACACCAGCCAATTCACAGAAGGTCGGGAACAGGTCCCATCCTACGGCAGGCGTCAGGCAATAGCTACCCGCCTTGACACCGGGCCCCCTGATGATCAAGGGCACCCGCAACCCGCCTTCCCACAGTGTCCCTTTTCCCTGGGCTAATGGAAAATTGGATGAAAGATTTACACCTGCACCATGATCGGACATATAGATGATGTAGGTATTGTCTGCAATTCCTAATTCCTCGACCTTTTTCAGGATCATACCGACGCCGGTATCAAGGTTCTCGGTCATTGCCGCATAGGCGGGATTTGTGTGGACCTTGCCTTTGGGCCTCGCTGCGCAGGCTTCTTCGGTTTCCTTGAGGCTAAGGACGGGTCCGTGGACGGCGTAGTGCCAAAGCTGGAGATAGAAGGGCCGGGAGACCTTTACTTGTTTCTCCATGAAGGCAGCGCCTCTTTCGGTAATGCCAAAGATATCTTTAGGATTGGGATCACCTACATCGCCGTTTTCGTTGCCGGTTGCGCCATCGTGCTCGTCGTAACCATGCTCGCCCGGCCCAACCGTGCCCAGATGCCACTTGCCGAAGTAGGCCGTCGCATAGCCAGCGCGTTGGAGTACTTCTCCGATAGTCGTCTCATCGGTGGATAATGTGCTCGTATGTGTCGGCAGCAGAAGTTTCTGTGAGGCGGGCGCGGACCTTTGGCGAGATCCGCCTACGTTGGTCATACCTAATTGAGCGGGACTCTTGCCGGTCTGAAGGCTTGCGCGGGTGGGCGAACACATAGGTCCCGGGGCGTACGCGCGGGAGAATATCAATCCGTCCTTTGCAAGTTTTTCGATGTTAGGCGTCCGGTAGTAATCGCTTTTCGAGTCCGGCATATCCGGGTGCATCTGGACCGACAAACCATTCCAGCCCTGATCGTCTGCGAGGATGAAGATTATGTTGGGTTTTTTGGGGCTGGGTTTGGCGTTTAGGCCGGGCAGCGGCAGCAAAAGGAGCAGGACTGCGGCTGAGAGGATGATATTCACGATTTTTCGTCGTTTCATGCTACTCTCCAATAATTTTGCAACTTTTAAATGGTATCGACTGGAAAGTCCCAGCCACTAAGCTTGCCGAAGTGCAAGCTACCTCCCAGTCTTTGACTGCGATGCTATTGTGT
>DAOVVQ010000064.1 GCA_030637065.1 Planctomycetota bacterium | reverse complement strand
CGTGGAATCGCCGGCCATAGGCTCGCCGAAATGCAGCGAAACCGGATAGCGAAACCGCTTGGGCAGCGTCGAGAGCAGGCGACCGTAATAATGGCTGAATATACTGCCCCACGCACCGCCGATATACGCGGGGATGATCTTGTAATCGCTGTTCTTGACGATCCGCTCGAAGCCGCCCTTGAATGCGCCGAGCATCCCCGTCCGGGTAACGGCGCCTTCGGCGAAGATGCACACGATATCGCCGGCATCCATCGCGGCCCGGGCCTCTCTCAGGGATTTGATGATCTTTTTGGGGGGATCTTCCGACGAGATCGGGATCACCTCCAACAGCCGAAAGAGCCAGTTAAACCACGGAGTGTCGTAGATGCCGCGGTACATGATAAAACGCACCCGCCGCTGCTGGGTTACGCCAATGACGAGCGGGTCTATCCATGAGGCGTGATTGCAGACGAGCAGGACGCCGCCTTCGATGGGGACGTTTTGCTCGCCTCTGACCTTTATCCGGTAGCACAGGCGGGTAAGCAGTACGCATATCCCACGCACGAGAAAATACGGCAGAATCTTTACCGTTACGGCTGCCAGGACAATCGTGATAAGGCCGAGCACGACGAATATTTGTGCCGCTGACATCGACAGGAAATTTGCGAAGACGTAGATCAATCCGAACGCCAGAAGGGCTCCTACCCATCCTAAGAAGTTCGATGCCGCCAGTATCTCGCCTAACTGCTGTTTGGGGCTCTGGTACTGGATGAAGGCGTGTATCGGAACGATGAAGAGGCCGCCGCTTAGGCCTAAGAGAAACAGCAGCAGGCAGACGGCGGCAAAATTGCCCGCAAAAAGCCCCAATGCCCCTAACGAGGCTGCAAGTCCCACCGCGCCGATCGGAACCAGTCCGATCTCTACGCCGCGGCCCGAAAGCTTCCCAGCCAGCATTGAGCCTGCTCCGATGCCGACCGCTGCGACCAGGAACAGTAGTCCGCTGCCCTCGGTGCTGAGGCCGAGATTCTGGATGCCGAACGCGACGATATTGGATTGGATGAACGCGCCTACAAAAACGAAGAACGCCCCAGCCAGAACCGCTAACAGAAGGTACCTGTCACCGGCTATGGCTTTGATCGTGCGGTAGATGTCCCGATAGAAGAGCAGCGAGGATTTGCCCGTTCCGCCGGCTGGGGGGGTGCGGTGTATTCTCAGGCTTGCTGCTGTGCCGATGGCCGCCGTTAGAACGCAGACGATAGTGACCATCGCGTACTGATGACCGGTTATCGAGACCTTCGACAGCCACAGCCCAAGGACCGTGCCGACGATAATGGCCATGTAAGTGAGCATCTCCATCAGGCCGTTGGCTCGCGAGAGGCGTTCTCTGCCCACCAGTTCCGGGATGATGCCGTATTTCGACGGGCCGAAGAACGCGCTTTGCGTCGCCATCAGGAACAGGACGCCGTAAACACAAACGGGACTGTCGGAGAGAAACGCCAGCACGCCGATCAGCATTACCGCGATTTCCATCAGCTTGGTAAAGACGATGATGGTCCGCTTGCTGATCCGGTCGGCGAGGCATCCGGCAAAAGCCGAGAAAAGCAGGAAGGGAACGACGAATACCAAACCGCCCGTAGCCATCACCGTTGTTGCCGACTGGGCTCCCTGGCGGGCGATGAGGAATCCGACGATGAGCCAGCGAAAGACATTGTCGTTAAAGGCGCCTAAGAGCGAAGTTATCGCGTGCCACAGGAAGTTTTGCCATGCGTTTGGCTGTCTTGTTTCCATTCTATGAGCCCTTTCAATGGCTGCATCGAAGATTGCCCGCCGCCGGAACCGCGTAAACTTCACCGAAGCATCAGCCGGAATTTCATTTCTCTTGCAGGTAATCACCGACGAGGGCAAATATATCGCCCCTCATCGGCTGAGATTCGTTGAACAATTCGTGGCGTCCGCCGTCGATCATCGTAACTTCCAAAGCGGGAAACCTGCTCTTCATGAACTCGATGTTGAACTTCCATGCCACGGTGCTGTCCTGATCGCCCTGGATAATAAGCACTTCTCTTTGCACCGGCCCAAGCTCCGTGATATTGTCGTTCCATACGTACAGTGCGTTGACCCATTTCAGCGGAACGGTGTGGGCCTGGAGCGGATCGGCGCGGGTAGACTCGAGGAACTCCTTGTCCGAGGAGTTCTTTCGGAAGGTCCTTGGCAGGCGGTCTGCGAACTGGCTGTACATCTTATAGCTTGCCTTCGAGGCCTCCCATGCGACATTGCGAATAAGCGGCCCGGCCAAAATGACCTTGCCGAAGACATCGTCCCTGCCCGTCAGCATATAATCGATGATGGCTGCACCGCCGGTGCTGTGTCCGATCAGATGATACGGCCCATCCATGCGGGTTCTCAGGATATCGGTAAAATCCTCCAGCGCCCGGCTGTAGTTGGCGAAATCTTCGATAGAGGCCCTGTCGCCCGTCGAGAGGCCGTGACCGGGCATGTCGTAGGCGGCTACCGCGTAACCTTCGGCGAGGAGATATCTCAGCAGATGCGTTACCTGGCCGGTGTGGCTGAAGTATCCGTGAAGGATGATCACCGTTCCGCGGCAGACTTTGGGCCGAAATACGTGGGCGGCCAGCGTTTCGCCGTTTGACTCGAAGGAACCGAAGATGTGGTCGACGCCGGCAAAATCATCGTCGATATTGAGGCCGTAATACTCGAGATACGCCATGATCGCTTCCGGGTACGGGCCGGCGCCAAAACCGGAAAGCTGCGATAACTGATCTTTGATGTTAGCCATATCCTGCTCCTTCGTGGAATCGGCGTTATTTTCTCTTAAGCAACCCGTATTATGCACCGATGCCGCTGTTACGCAACAGAAAACCAACATTCCACGCACCATCAATTCGAGCGTTACCGCTTTGTCCATTACCGCTTTCATTATTTTAGCCTCACGAACCGATCCTGACTTTGCCGATCTCACCAATACTATCTGCAATCGGTGTGCCAAAGCCATGCCTCTTTTCGTAAATGCCTGTCAAGCAAGCACTTATGGCTCATTGGCATGGCAGCTATGTGCCCATTCTTTAAGCCTATAGGCATACTATGTACTGCTGGTATGCAATAAATGTACAAAAATGGCCCGCTTGCCTCTCGAATGTGTTGACATTCTATGTTCGCGATGTGTACACTCTGCGTATGGATAAGAAAACGCTTAAGCCTGATGACGCGGAATTCTTTGCGCTGGTATCGGCTGCGGCCTTTACCAATCCGTTCAGCCGGAAACGCGTGGAGATCGACCGCAAGATCACAAATGCCCCAGCCGATGCCTCCTGGGTTCAGGTCAGGCCCGAGGCGATAAAGGAGGTGACGCGAAGGATCGAAAAACTCGACAAATCGGGGCCCTGCAAGGTACAGGATTTCAGGAAGGCGGACCGGGACCTGATAAAATACTTCTTTTTGTTCGATGTCTACCACCAGTTCAATCAGGATTTCGACCGGCTCATTGTCGACCAGATCGCAGCGGGACCCCAGCCCGTAAAAGTTCCCTTCGCCGGGCGGGCTCTGGCGGAATTGACCAAACGAGGATTTTCGCAGGACCTGGCAAACCGGTATTTTTCACTCTTCTATCAGATCCGCAAGGCATTCTACTTCATCGAACACAGCCTCATCGGGAAATGCCCCTCGATGCGACGGCTGAGGGAAGACCTCTGGAATAATATTTTCACACACGATATTCGCCATTTCGAGGCGTATCTCTGGGACAAGATGGAGGACTTTTCGACCATCCTCTCGGGCCCGACGGGGTGCGGAAAAGGCGCCGCCGCCGCCGCTGTGGGGCGGAGCGGATTTATACCCTTCGACGAAAAGAAGAACGCCTTCGCCAAGAGCTTTACGGAGACCTTTATTCCGATCAACCTGTCCCAGTATGCCGAGACACTTCTGGAATCGGAGTTGTTCGGCCATGCTAAGGGATCGTTTACCGGAGCGATCGGGGCACATGACGGCCTGCTGTCGCTGTGCGGGCGGCACGGTTCGATCTTCCTCGACGAGATCGGCGAGATAAGCACACAGATACAGATCAAGCTGCTGGGCGTACTCCAGGACAGGTACTTTAGTCCCGTGGGAAGCCATACGAAGCTGCAATTCCAGGGCCGTGTTATTGCCGCTACGAACAAATCCATCGACCGGCTTCGGCGGGAAGGAAAATTCCGCGACGACTTCTACTACCGTCTCTGCTCGGACTGTATCGACGTTCCCGGCCTCCAGCAGCGGATCAGCGAAAACCCGAACGAACTCGACGAACTCATCGCGCACACCGTAAAGGTCATAACGCAAACGCAGTCGCAGGAACTGATCGATTCGGTCAAGGAGGTGATCGCAAAAAATCTGGGCAAGGATTACCACTGGCCCGGAAACGTGAGGGAATTAGCTCAGTGCGTCCGCAGAGTGATCATTAAACAGGACTATCAGGGCGACATCGCAGTCGGGCAGGAAGATTTGCAAAGCAGGCTCCTGGCCGAAGTGTCGGCTGGGACGTTATCGGCACAGGAGATGTTGGCGGCGTATTGCAATCTGCTCTACCAAAGGTGCGGCACATACGAACAGGTCGCCCGGAAAACCGGCCTGGACCGAAGAACCGTAAAGAAATACATCCAGTCCAGCCGGGAAGAGTGAAAGCAAAAAGGATATGTCAATATCAAAAAGAACGATATTAGTTTGGCAGCTCAGTTTATGTTTAACCTTGGCGGTCTTTAGCGGTTTAGTACAAGCACAGGGATATTCAAAACACCAAAGAGATTTGTTCTACGCGATAACTAAAGGAGTCACAACTCTCGGCAATGAAGGCTGGCGTTTTACAGCCATCGCTCCATTAAAACCTGATATCATTCCTTTATTTTGGGGCAATCACAAAGCTTACACCGGTGATACCAGATGGCCGCAAAACTCCTATCCTCCTGTTGCGATTGCTTCTGAATATCAAAAAGGGCGATTTGTTGCTTTAGGTCATGACGGACTGTTAATTGATTCTGGCGAAAATGCTGACTTTACAGTCAATATTTTAAATTGGCTTGGAAATAGTTATAAGTATAAAAAAGTTATTATCTATACTCACATAAGCACTTGGTTTAATAAAGGCCGTTTGTCAGCAAAAGCAAAAGAGTTACTTGCATCAAGGCAAGTCGAAATAATTGAATTAGGCTCAAAGGTTGCAGATGAAGATTTGAAAGAGTGTGATCTGTTTATTATTGTTCGTCCGACACAAATCATCGATCGCAATGAGATCGGTTCCATTGTCTCTTATGTTGAGCGGGGTGGCAGCCTTCTTATGACTGGAATGGGATGGTACTGGGAAGATCTGAACAAGCCTCATGACATTAAAGTTTTTCCCTTAAACAGGCTGGGAGAGCATCTGGGATTTGAGTATTCGAAAACAAGTATTGATAAAACCGCGATAAATAATAGAACAGGTCCACGTAGATACTCTTCTTTCAGTTCAAAACCCTTGTATACAAGAAAGCCCGTGATAGTTAAGAATTATTCGATTGAAGAACATAGCAACAGCTTTATCGCCCAAAGCGTTGCACATGACAGGGACAAATATTATTATGTTGTTGAAGGCGAAAATGTTATTTTGAGCATGCCATACAGGTTTTTTATGAAATGCAAGAGATCTGTGGATTTCATCACGCAGTTGGACGCCGTATACGAACTTTATGCAGATTTAACTGACGGGATGACGCCATTTGATGGTGATAAAATAATAATCCTGAATATCGATAACATGTCTTTTCACATGTCCTCCGGCAATCCCATACTTTCGAGGGATAACAGGATCGAGTACATTGTCGATGAGTTGGCGAAGTCGAATTATAAGAATCCCAGTTGGGGATTAATGCATGAATTGGGCCATGATTTTATTATTGGGATGAAGCATCGTTTTGTCTTCGGAGACGGTGACAATGAAAGCTGGGCTGAGTTTTTTGCTCTTTATGGTTGCCATGAATTAGGATTAGAGCATAAAGAACCTACATGGTTAAAGACTGCCAGAGCTTATCATGAATCCGGGGAACACGATTTTGAGCGGATAAAAAACGAAAAATGGTTGATGATCGGGTTTCTACATCACATTCAGGAGGAATATGGCTGGGATGTTTATAAAAAACTGTTTAAAAGATACGCAGAACTTGTCAGGAAAAACAGCTATCCTGATATTAGTGATATAAAGAAAAATGTTGCTGAGACAGAGAAAAAGGTCGATATTTTTGTAAAGGAGTTGAGTTTGGCTGCTGGGGCAAATTTCTACTCTTATTTCGATAGGTGGGGTTTTCCCGTAAACCGCTCTATCAACAAAGAGTTAAGCCATTTGCCAAAAGCAGAGTTATTTAAATAATAGGTGAGCTGCTAAACAGGTGGCGTACACTTGACTTGCCAATATGCAGCCCACTTCAATTTTATTCCATGCATTTCCTTGTCATATAGATGCCGCCGGTCAGCGGGAGCTTCTGTATGACTCCTGTCTGGTTCCGTGGTAGGTTGTTATTTCGTATTCGAATTTACTTGTCGATCTTGGTTTTAGTGTTAGCGTGAACTTTACCGTATTCTGGTCTACCTTTTCGTACTCGCCGTAATCGCCGGTTTTTTTCAGGTTCCAGTATGTTGTGTTGAAATTGCGTTTGATCTCGATCTTGACGGGGATGTCGCGGGTGTTTTTTACCTCAACTGCATACGTGCGGAATTCGTCCCAGCCGCTAATGTCATTGCGCCGCTGGTCGAACTGGTAATTATCCGTCTCAACTTCCATCAGTTTGGGCTCGACGACGACATCGGCTACAGATCCTAAGTTAAGCTCGACATCCTCGTTGACGGGGATGTATTTAAAGGACGACTGGCCGGTGTAGCTTAGGTGCTGGCGGTCATCGACGGAGCGGTAAACCTTGAGCAGCCCGCCCGGGATCGGCGTTTCGCCGAGGTTGTGCTTTTCGTCATTTTTGAAGCTGAGGAAGCGGACGACGCTATTGCCGTAGCGCTCCTGCTCGAACTTGTAGAGGTTTACCACCTCAACCTCATCGACATCGAAACTCGGCAGCCGCTTGGACCAGCCGTTGGGGATCGTCTCGGTGCCTTCGATGGTATAGAGGAAATACTCGCTGAGGCCTTCCTTCTTGATCTCCTTGGGCGCAGGGGCTTTTGCCATTGCGGACTTCATCATCATCATTTCGCCAGCAACCCCGGCTCTCCTCGATGCTGGGCGCGCCGCGTCCATAGGCCTTATTTCGCCGGGTCGGCCGTAGGGGTACTGTCTGCGGGCGAGTTCGGCTATCTGGTCGAGGAGGTGGATCTTTCCGACTATCAGGCGGGTTTGGGCGTTTTCGTAATCTTCGCCGCTGTTATTTGTTACGCGAACATAGCCCTGGAGCCGCATTGTTTTTTCGTCTTCCGTGAGCGTGCCCATATAAAAGGCCCGCCACGAGAGCCCGCTTGTCAGGTACGTGATCTCGACGGGGACCTTGCCGCTTACGCCGCTTTCGATATTCCAGAGGCCGAGGTTCTTTACCCGCGGAGGGTAGGTCAGGGCGGCGATATCGATCCTGTCGGCGTTGGCTCTCGGGACCATCTCGAGACTGGTCGGGTCGATAAGCGTATTTTCCCATGAGAACTGGAGTTTGTTGTCGCCTTCTTTCAGCGTCAGGGCCCGGCTCTCGCGGGCGAGGGTCAGGTCGGCGGAGTTGTAGATTGTAAGCTGGACGGTATCGCGCGTCGGCAGTGTGACCAGGTCGATCTTCGCTTCGGCTGGGATGATGAGTGTCGTGGCTATCAGTAATGTAAATATTGTATATTTCATTTTGCTGCTCCTTATAGTTAAAGTTGACGGTCTATCTCATCACTCTGCCGGGCCTGACGTTGATGCGGCTGTAGTGCATTTTGAGGTTCACCACCGCGGGGCCCTTGTCGGTCCGGGCGGGCAGCTTGATCTCAAACTCCAGGGTCGAGGCGTCCTTTCGCTTGTATTTCAGGTTGCAGTCCTTCATCTCCCACTGGCCGGGTATGTGCTGGATCATCGTGAGCACAGCGGGTGAATCCTTGAAATTCTCGATCTTGGCTGTTATCAGCTCGTCGGTATCGTGAAGGATGATCTGGTTGGCGCGGTTTCGCCGGATATTGGTCTGCCGGTCGCTCATCTTTCGCTGGGTGACCACGATGTCGCGGCTGTCGCCGATGTAGAGTTCGGTCTTTTCGCCGACGGGGACCTGCTTTGTTACATCTTCGCCTAAAAAGATGGTGCTCTCGCTGCCGTCATCCTGAAAGAGCCGGGCCTTGCCGCCCCACAGAGCGAAATCGCCGAGGCCGCTCTTCTTGTCGTTGACGATGCGATAGCTGACCGGGATGCCGACGTTTCGGTTTTCCAACTGCTCCGGGTCCCAGGGCAGCTTGGCGGCGTCAAACGTCCATATCTTGGTGATCGGAACGTCGGGCGCCTTTAAGAAAAGCATCTGTTTGGTCTCCTCGTGGGCGATCCCCTGGTCGAAGGCCTGGCCGTAATCCAGGAGAATATGCGCCTCGTCGAAATCTTCACCGGAAAAGTTCCGCATTATCAGGAAGCTCTTGAGGTCGACCTTCGTCTCGGTCTTATCGGCGATGGCCTTATAGGTAATCAGCCGGTCGATATTGCTCAGAAGGTAGCTGATCCGCACCGTCTCGGCGTAGTTGCTCTCGCAGGCGATCTCCCAGACGAGGGCCGCTTCATTGGGCGGATAGCTGACATTGAGCAGGGTGACGTTTTCCGGATGGTCCAGCACCGTCAGGCGGATCGAATCGGCGTCGATACTGACACCCTTCCACGAGAAGTCGACCTTGTTAAGACCCTGCTGTAACGTAAGCACCCGCTCTTCCTCGATCAGCGTCGAGTTGGGATTATCCAGCCGGATAACCGTCGCAGCTCGTTCGGGAAGCGCGACCAGCTTGATCCGGGCCTGGGCGGCGCCCGCTGTCATCAATACCAAAATCGCCAAAATTAGATTTTTGCTTCTACTTGTCATGATCTAAGTCTCCTTAAAAACGAAAGTTTCTGCCATTTGGTTAATATCATCATCCGGCATTTTGCCGCATTTTTTTACCGGCGGTAGTCCTGCTGGCGAGTGCCGTGCCAGGTCCTTACCGTATACGTAAAGCTGCGTTTGGTTCTGGGGCCGAGTTTCAGTTGGAAGCGGGCCCGCATCGCGTCGTGTTTTTTATAGTCTACATCTGCTGGTTCGTCTGTCAGATCCCAGTATGAAGTACCGAAGTCTCGGGTGATCTCCAATTCTACGCCCAAGTCCCTCGCGTTGGTTATCTCGATCTTCCACGTTCGCACTTCATCCCATCCGGTGACATTGTTTTGCCGGTCGAACTGGTAGTTTTCCGTTGCAACGGCCATCAACACAGGGTCGACCTTGACCAGTCTTGCTGCGCCCATGTTCAGCTCTATCTCTTCGTTGACCGGGATATATTTGACCCCCGCGGCGCCGACATAAGACAAATGCCCATCGCCGTCCGCCTGGCTGAATATTCTGACCGTTCCGTCGGGGATTGGCGTTTCGCCTAACTCGTGCTCATCATCGTTGGCAAAGGCCACAAACCGCATCGTCTGCCTGCCCCACCGGTTCTCGTCATATTTATAAAGGCTGTCGACCGGAACATCTTCCGCCTCAAAGGAAGGCAGCCGCTTGCCCCATTTATCCGGGATCGTCTCGGTCCCTTCGATAGTATAAAGAAAATACTCGCTGAGACCCTCCTTCTTTATCTCCTTACGCTCAAGCCCATCGAAATCCATGTATCCCATTTCTAATGTATCACCAAGCATCGGCATACCATCACCTCTCCAATAGTATTTGGAGACCCAGCCCCCCTTTGTGGAGCCGCTCTTTCCACTCACCTCGGGCCGGCCGTAGGGGTATTGTCTTTGTGCAAGCTCGGCGATCCGGTCGAGGATGTGAACTTTGCCCACTATCAGCCGGGTTCGGGCATCCTCGTAATCTTCACCGCTATTGTTTGCCACCCGAACGTAGGCTGACAGGTCCATTGTCTTTTCATCCTCGGAGAGCGTTCCCATATAAAAGGCCCGCCAGCTTAGTCCGCTGGTGAGGTATGTGATCTCGAACGGGACCTGACCGCTTACCTCCGAGCGGATCAGCCAGCGACCGATGTCCTTTAGGCGGGCGGGGTAGACCATCTGCTGGATGTCGATCCGGCTGTTATGCGCCAGTGGCTCGAGGCTAAGCGAGGTCGGATCGATGAGCGTACCGGCCCACATAAACTGGAGCCAGTTCCAGCCGCGTTTCAATGTCAGATCCCGCCGCTCGCGGACCAGCGTTAAGTCCGCGGAATTGTAGATCGTGATCTGGACATTGTCCCGCCTCGGCAGGGTGACAAGCTCGATGGCACTGGCTGGGGCGAAAGGGGCCTTTTCGGCTATCTCGTCAGCCAATGCCACAGCCGAATCGGAATCCATGAACATCCTGTCGGTGACACCTGACATAAGAGCCTGCGGTTTCTCCTGTGCGATTGATTCCTTCTTAAGACTTTCGACAGGCATGGCCTGCTCATCCAGGGTTCTGTAGTCCATCTCTGTTGCTGGCTTTGCCGGACTTTTCGCAACCTCAAATTCGTCATGGCGGCCCTTTTTTGGTTGAAATGTTAGCAGGATCACGCCAATAATCAAAATTGCGGCGGCTGAGGCGATCCAGAGTGGTGGTCTAAGCGGGGATTTGCGGCCCAAACTGCCGATCGCAGCGCGCTCGAGCGTTTCGCGAAGCAGGGTATCGGACAATGCTCCCTCATCGTCTCGCAGCAGGTCGAGGGCCGAGAACTTGTTCTTTAACCCGGCGAGGCGTTTACGGCAATCGGCACAATCGGCCAGATGTTCGCCGATCTCCCTGGCCCGGTCCTCGGGTGCCAGTTCGAATCGATATTCGATAAGATTATCCTCGGTAGGATGACCCTTCATGCTGCACCTCCAGAAACGTCCGGCAATCGCCGGGCGAGCGACTTGAGCGCCCGGAACATATGCGTTTTAACAGTACCCACGGAACAGCCCAAGACCTCGGCCACCTGCTTATAGCTTAGCCGCTGATAGTAGGCCAATACCAGCGTCGCCCGCTGACGGTCTGGCAGATCGGCGATCGCCCGCTGAACCTGCTCTTTGGTCTCAGCCGTCTGGGCTGCCTCAGAGGGGCCGGGTCCGCCATCGACCAGGACCCGCTCGCCTGATTCCTGCGGATTTGCATCATCGCTATCGGCCTGCCGGTTGAGCGAGACGAACTTGAGCCGGCTATTTTTGCGAAAACCGTCCATCGCTATATTCGTCGCGATCCGGTAGAGCCATGGTTTTAGCCTTGGTCCGCGAAAGGTCGACGCCTTTTGGTGGACCCGTGCGAAGGTCTCCTGGAAAAAATCCTCAGCTTGTCCGTTTTCATTGCTCATTTTCTTCAAATACCCCAACAAACCCGGCCCGTACCGCTGGACAATAGTGCCAAACGCGTCCGAATCGCCCCGGCAATGGGCTGCCATCAGGTTTTTGTCCGTCTCTTCAGTCAAAGCAATCTGCTCCATCTATTACCTTAGACACCCATCGTAGCCGGACGGTTGACATAATAAAGTAATTTTTCTGTAAATTTTATGCCCTAAACCCCCCAGACTGCCGTGCTATCAGTGTGTGGCAGCGTGTTTGGCGAAGCCAAACCGATGGTCGCAACCACTGTGCAATCGCCCATCGGTTTGCTGTGCAAATCCCGATGTGCATCGGGACCACCCTTGCTGCGGACTGGCCCGATTTTCGGCTTGATTTGGGCTGGCTGGGGTGGTAGACTGCCAAACTTGTCACTGACGCTTTTGCGGGCGTCCAGAGGCAATGACCACCATGTTTTGGATGAAAACCAATCAGAATTGAATAGCAGGGTTGTAAAGGAGTAGTGGATTTATGACAGCACAAATCATAGATGGCAAGCAGGTCGCCGCGGATATGCGGGCCGAACTTAAGACAAAGGTCGCTGGGCTCAAGGAAAAGGGCATCGTGCCGGGATTGGCTGTGGTGCTCGTTGGCGAGGACCCAGCCTCGAAGTCGTATGTGACCGCGAAGGAAAGGGCCTGCGAAGAGATCGGCATCTATTCCAACGACAATTGCCTTTCCGCCGATACCAGCCAGGAAGAGCTAATGGCTCTGGTCGATAAGCTCAACAATGATCCCAAGATCAACGGGATACTCGTTCAACTTCCCCTGCCAAAGCATTTGAATGAAAGCGAGGTACTCCTTGCCATCGACCCGAAAAAGGATGTCGACGGATTCCACCCCATCAACGTCGGCAAGATGGTCGTCGGTGAAGAGGCCTTTCTGCCCTGTACGCCGCACGGGATCCTGCAACTGCTCGTCAGGAGCAACGTCACTATCGAAGGCAGCGAGGTCGTCGTCGTGGGCAGGAGCAACATCGTCGGCAAACCGATCGCGAACATGCTCATCCAGAAGAGCGATACCGGCAATGCAACCGTTACCGTCTGCCACACACGAACGAAGAACCTGGCCGAACATACCCTGCGGGCGGACATCATAATCGCAGCCGCCGGAAGGCCCGACACCGTCACCGCGGATATGGTCAAAGACGGAGCGGTCGTGATCGACGTCGGCGTAAACCGCGTCGAGGATGCGACGAAGAAAAGGGGCTACCGCCTCGTAGGCGACGTCTCATTCGACACGGTCAAGGAAAAGGCAAGCCTGATAACACCGGTCCCCGGCGGAGTAGGACCGATGACGATCACAATGCTGCTGTTTAACACGGTTCAGTCAGCGAAAATAGCCGCAGGGCTGTAGATCGATAACACGGTCCTGTCCGGCCCTGCGCTGGCCTGCTTATTTGGTGTTACCTGCGCATATTATTAAAGAGACTCTATAAATGCATCCTGGTGAGGCTGCGATGTCGGTTGTGTTGATTGGGATTGACGATACGGATAATGAGCATAGTCCGGGTACGGGTAGTCTTGCGCGGCGGTTAAGTCAGGAGTGTGGCAATCGCGTGCTGGGAGTAACGCGACATCAGTTCCTGGTGCATCCGGCAATTCCTTACACTTCGCATAACAGCGGTGCATGTGTGGCCCTTGAGTTCACAGGAGACATTAGTGACTTGGGGTTTGCATTAGAGTTTGTGGCGAATTGTGCCGCAGATGGCTCGGACCCTGGTGTGTGTATAGCAAGGATGGACGAGGTTTCCAAGGCAGTGATCGGTTTTGCCAGGAAAGCAACCGAGCAGGTGGTCGAGATGTCGGAGGCATTTGAGACCGCACGCTCCGAGTCAATGCTGTTGTGCGGACTTGGCGGCACCTGTCTGGGGGTGATCGGCGCCTTAGGGTCGGTCGGACTTCGCAGCGAGGGGATGAGCGGGCGGTTCATTGATTTGCCCGGGCTTCGCGAACTTGACGATTGTGTGACCCTGGAGGCCTATGATAGAATAGGAGTGATTGTCGAGCACACAGGCCAAAGGGAGCCTTGCTCTGACGATCGGTACCTGACGGGCGGCTGGGTCCGTCCGCGGTTAGTGGGCGGCAGGGCGGTGCTGCCGGTAGAATGGAGGAAACAGGAAAATGCGTGGATTTGCGTGGATAGAAAAACAAACAAGGCTGAAAAGTCTGTATGACCCTGCGGGGCTTGGAGGGCTTGTACTCTGTTTGTCGGTTGGCGTAGTGGCGGGGCTCATTGCAAGCCATGCACGGCTGCATTTAAGGTTGCCCGGCCATAAAGTGATCCTGTGGATGACTCCGGTAATCATAGCCAGGCTTTCAGGCAGGTTCAAGTTTGGAGCGACAACCGGGGCGATTGCAGCGGCAATCACTTCGTTGTCGGTCGGCGGTGACCTCGCGAGAAATCCTTTGGACCTGCTGCTTGTCGGTGCTGCCGGAGTTGTTCTGGATGTCATGATCTCCCGAGTCCAGAAGAGCAAAATACCGATACTGGTACGCATGCCGGTGATCGCCGTAGCGGCTATGTTGGCAAATCTGATCTTGCTCGGCAGGAAGCTGTTTGGAGCAATGGGGGCGGGTGGGTATATGCGTTTCACCGGACGTGAACTGTATTTCAGACTGCTCAGCTATTCGGTGTTCGGTCTTATCTCCGGCATCCTTGCGGTCGTGATCGTGTATATCGGATGGAAAACCCGGGAGAAAATAAAGAGAAGAACCCAATGAATAATGCAGCATGCAGCGAAGCCTCTCAGCCGGTACAGAGCATAGCAACATGACCAGAGTGCAGCAACGCGGCATGCGGGACAGGCAAAATATTTTGAATTTTCCCGATAGATAGGCTATCTAGTATAATGAGGAGCAGACCCGTCCGTGGTATGCCGAAAGCGGCTAAATACGACTATAAGGGAAATCTCAGAGAGAAGGAGGATCTACACATGGCAGCAATACCGACAGACACAGAACTGATTAACAGCGAGGATCGCCAGGCCATTGCCCGGGAGCTGCGGTTTCTGTGGATCATATGGTCGGCCTGCCTGGCTACGCTGCTGCTCCTGCTTGTTTACTGCCTGGTGTTTGGCGGCAGGATTAGCGATAATGTTGAATGTGATTACCCTAGAAAAATCCTTGCGGACATCATTGTTGTCTTGGGTCTTGCAATCGTCGTGCGCGTGTATCTTCTCAGAAGAGGCCTGCTTGACGGTAAAATGCAGCATTTTTCCAAAGGTGCCCATCGCTTCAGGCCTGCTCGCATTCCATCAGAACTTCGCATGTACGGTGGCAGCATACTCCTTATCATGATGATGCCGACGAGTGTAGGGCTTATGGGGATCGTTGCATTTGTGTTCAGTGGAGACCTGTGGAGGTTCTATGTCCTCCTGGCTATTTCCGCAGCCGGCTTACTCCAACATCGCCCCAGCCGAAACGAAATGGTTAAATACTTCTGCGATCAGCGAAGAAACAGCTTGACGATAGAATAAAATGTACCCGGTACATTTAGCTTACTGCTAAAATGAGGTTATCCGCAATGACAGGTTCGTTATGGACGACCGCCTCGGACGGAACTGATTGCTCTTTACAGACCGCCGCTTATTGCGTATTTTGCTATCATTATGTCTTCGAGTGCATGGCGGTTGGTTTCTGAGAGGACTGTGTTGAATTCGTAGAATTCGGCTATCAGGCCTGCGAAGTCGGCCACATCCCCGTTTGAGCCGCTTAGGAATTTGCTCTTTGATTCATTATGGCCGAAGGCACAGTCGTTGCCGTGGGTGGGCAGTTCGTAGGCCGGGGTATATGTGCCGATGAGGCTGCCGTTTACATATCCCTTTAATTCCTCGGCTGTCGAATCCATCACCAGTGATGCAACGTAAACCGTGTCGGGATTGACCGTTATGTTCACATCCTGGGCCGCCTGGCCCCAATCGGGAAATGCATCGGTAGTATTCAGGGCCCAGCCGTTTATGTACAGAGTGCCGCCGTCTATGTAGAAGGTCAGGCCGGCCTTGTTGTTGCCGCCCTGCTCCCAGATGATCTGTTTCGTTGTAACGTCGGCGCTCGTCTTGAATACCACCGTGAGTGTCTT
>DAOVVQ010000341.1 GCA_030637065.1 Planctomycetota bacterium | reverse complement strand
ATCCTGCCGGATGTGCCGGTCGAGAAGATTCACTTTGTGGGCAATACTTCTTTAGCCGGGGCAAAGGCGGTTCTTCTGAGTCGCCAGGGACGCGCCGTCGCCGAGCAGATCGCTTCTGCGATGACTTACGTCGACTTGATGAGCCATTCGGAATACATGGAGGAGTTTGTGCGGGCCAACTTCCTGCCGCATACGGATTTGTCGCTGTTTCCTTCACAGCATGTTGCATAAAAGAGTTTTTTACGCCCTAACGGGCGGGGGCTTATATAGATGGGATTTTCAATAGCAATAAGTGGAAAAGGCGGTACGGGCAAGACGACGTTGTCGGCAATGCTCGTGCGGCTGCTGATCGGCAAGTCGCCTCAAGCGGTTTTAGCGGTGGATGCCGACCCCAATTCGTGCCTGGGCATTACCCTGGGCGTCGAGCCGGAAACCACCATAGCCAACCTTCGGGACGATGTGCTCAAGCAGAAGATCGAGCCCGGCCAGGGAATCGGGAAACTGGAAGCGTTCGGTTACGCCTGCCAGCAGAGCCTGACCGAGGCAAACGGATTTGATCTGTTGACCATGGGTCGCCCGGAAGGACCGAGCTGCTACTGTGCGGCAAACAATACGCTGAGGGCGTTTTTGAGTCAGTTGAGCGCATCCTACGGTTATGTGCTGACGGACAACGAAGCGGGTATGGAGCATCTGTCAAGGCGGACCAATACCGATATTAATGTTCTTGTGATTGTCGCCGAGCCCACCAAAGTGGGTGTGGTTACGGCGCACAGGATTCTGGAACTGACCAAATCGCTTCCCATGTCGGTCGGACGGATCGGTGTGGTCTGGAGCCGGAGCCGAAAACAGGTCGATTTGAAACTCGACGGTATCAGTGTGTTCGGAACCGTTCCATACGACGAGGCCGTTTTCGAACTTGCCGTTGAGGGCAGGAGCTTATTCGAACTCAGCAAAGACAGTGCCGCGATGAAGGCGGCCGAGGGAATACTGAATCGTATACTTGATAATTAGCGGAATTAACTCAATCAGCAAAACAGATATGGAGGTATGTCAATGCCAGTTCCAAGAGTAGCGGACACGTTCAAGGGTGCGGTCAGCCGGGTGACCATAGGCGCGACCGCCGAGGAAGGGGGCACGCGGACGACAACGGTTACGGTGGGCGGTGCGTCCAATGTGGTTTACGGGGGCGAGCCGGGCAAGTTAGGCGAGAAACCGGTCATTGCCATCGACGTACCGGACAGCGCGCCGCAGGACTGGTCCGACGCCCTTGCCGCACAATACAAAGACGTATTCGACGATCCGGCGGCCTGGGCGAAGAAGGCGGTGGACGAATACGGCGCCGACCTGATCTGCCTGAAGTTCGACGGAATCCATCCGGACAAAGGCGACCTGGGCGCCGATCATGCCGTCAAGGTTACAAAGGATGTGCTTGCGGCGGTGGGTGTGCCGCTGATTCTGTGGGGCAGCGGCAATGACGCCAAGGACAATCAGGTCATGCCCAAGGTCTCAGAGGCCGCCAAAGGTGAAAACTGCCTGATCGGTACGGTTACCGAAGACAATTACAAATCGCTGACGGCGATAGCTTTAGCCGACTCGCACAAGATCATCACCGAAGCCCCTCTGGATATCAATATCGGCAAGCAGGTCAACATCCTCGTGTCGGACATGGGTTATCCCCTGGAGAACATCGTTACTTTCCAGAGCACCGGCGCCTTAGGTTACGGTATTGAGTACACCTATTCCATCCAGGAGCGTCAACGTCTGGCGACCTTAGGCGGCGACAAGATGATGGCTATGCCGTCAGTTGTCGACGTGGGCAGCGAGGCATGGCGGGCCAAAGAAGCCAAATCGGATGCTCCCGAATGGGGTCCTGCAGAAGCGCGAGGCCCGATGTGGGAGGCGGCAACGGCGATCGTCTTGTTGCAGTCCGGCACCGATATCATTCGTCTGCGACATCCGAAAGCGGTCGCGACGGTGAAAAACTTTATCAAAGAGATGTGGTAATTTGTCAGCATTTAGAATAAGGAGAGGTTTTTATGATAGCTATTGGCGAACGTATCAACGGAATGTTCACTGATGTGAAACAGGCGATTGCGGAAAAGGACAAGGCGGTCATTCAGGATTTGGCGAAGCGACAGACCGAGTGCGGCGCTTCATATCTGGATGTAAACGTGGGTACGGCAGCAGCGGACCAGGAAGCGACGATGGCGTGGCTGGTCGAGACGATTCAGGAAACGTGCAAGACGCCGTTGTGTCTTGACTCACAGAAGCTGAATGTTATTGCCACCGGTCTGAAAGTGGCCGACACCAGCATGGGTATTTTGCTCAACTCCACCCCTCTGAACAAGAAAAACGACGAGGAGATACTCGACAAGTTCCTCGAAATGGCGAAATCAGCGGGTCCGGAGGGTAAAATCATCGCACTGACAATGGACAAAAACGGTGTGCCGCAGGACGTCGACACGCGTGTCGCCATTGCCGCCGAGATCGTCGAAAAGGCGATGGGGGCTGGTTTCGAAATGCACCGCCTGTTCGTTGATCCGATTGTTCTGCCGGTAAAGGTTCCCGATGCCCAGCAGCAGCCGAACAATATCATCGCGGCTATCGGACAGATCGTTTTCCTGTCGGACCCACCGCCGCATATCGTTGTGGGGCTGTCCAATCTTTCGCAGGGCGCCGGCGAGCGAAGCCTGATCAACCGGACATTTCTGGTTATGGCGGCCTCGCACGGACTGGACGCGGCGATCGTGGACGTGCTCGATGACGCACTTGTCGATACGCTGGCGACGGGAGAAATGCTCTTGAACAAGCAGCTCTATTCGGACAGCTACCTGAAGGCCTATAGAAATGCATAACGATGCTGAAACTATATCTTTAATACTGCGAGGAAGAGAATTATGAAACTGGATCCGACTGTAATGGAAGACTGGCAGATTGCCGAGGCCGCAGAGGAGAATATGCGGTCCTTGGATGAACTGGCCAAGGAACTGGGGTTGAGCTACGGCGAGATGCTCCCGTACGGCAGCCAGCTTGCCAAACTGGATTACATCAAGATTCTTGACAGGGTCAAGGATGTTCCACAGGGCAAGTATGTCGATGTAACGGCCATAACGCCCACACCTCTGGGTGAGGGCAAAACGACCACGGCGATCGGCCTTGTGCAGGGACTGGGCAAGATCAACAAGCGCGTATTGGGCGCGATTCGTCAGCCCAGCGCGGGCCCGACCTTTAATATCAAGGGTTCGGCGGCGGGCGGCGGGCTT
>DAOVVQ010000322.1 GCA_030637065.1 Planctomycetota bacterium | reverse complement strand
GGGAGCCGCAGAGACAAAATGATTATCACAGCATTAGCCGACATTCACGGCAGCGTCGATTATCTGCCCGATATCGCCGACGAGCTTTCGCGGTCCGATCTGGTGCTCATCGCCGGAGACATCACCAATTTCGGCACAGCCGCCGTCGCAGCAGACATAATCGCCCGACTGAGAGAATACAACCGCCGAATCCTCGCGGTACCGGGAAACTGCGACCGACGGGACGTAGGCGACTATCTCAGCGAGCAGGGAATCAACCTCGAGGGCAACTGCATCAAAGAAGACGGATTTGCCTTCGTCGGCACGGGCGGATCGCTCCCCTGCCCGGGCACTACCCCCAACGAGGCGGACGAAGACGACTTCGAGATATGGCTAACCGCGATCGAATCGCAAATCTCACAGGCCCAGCCGGTAATACTCCTGACACATCAGCCCGCATGGGGAACGCTCGTAGATACCGCCGGCCAGCGACACACCGGCAGCAAAACCATCCGCAGCTTCATCGAAAGAACCAGACCCGTCCTGGCCGTCTCCGGCCACATCCACGAGGCAAGAGGCACAGGCAAGATCGGACAAACAACCCTCGTAAACCCGGGACCCTTCCGACGGGGCCTGTATGCCCAAATCGAAATAACCGACCGGACAGCAAAAGTAAGCTTCGGCTCCGCCGGCAAACCCCATTGACCGGGAGCGATAACAGCCGATTTTCGGCAAAACCAGCGCCATTTCGGCCCGAAATTGCCCCCGGACCGACGTTTTGAACAAATCAAGGGCAATTGGGCAATCAAATCTTGACCTGACAGTGGCAATTTGCTATGCTCGCTACCGCAGGTGCAGGCTGGCACGCGAGCGATTCGGGGGGATAAGCTCTATTAATCGGGATATTTGATGAAACGTCAAAAGTCTAAAACATCACCGCGACATACAGAAGTCGAAAAGACTCCGGCGGACGGTTTGTCTGTGGCGGACGGTGAATTTGTGCAGATAAGAACCATTTTTACCGTACTTTTCGCCCTGGTCCTGTTAGCCGCCATCTCTACCCGAATATACAAAGCCAACCATGCCGGCATCAGCTATGACGAGGCGATGACCTCTTTTCGCTATTGCGACAGCGTCGAAAGGGCCATGACCAGCTTCGACCCCAAAGATTCAAGCAGCACCAACAATCACATCTTAAACTCCATCCTCATCCACTACGCAGGCAAATATTTCAGGTCATACGAACACTACATCAGAATCCCGTCTCTAACCGCTGGGATCATCTTTTCATTATGCATCGCCTTCATAGTATACAAAACGATCGATGGCGCCGCCCTGCGGGTAACTGCCCTGGCACTGCTCTGCTTTACACCGTTCATATTCGACTATTCGTATCTGGCCCGCGGCTACGCATTGGCACTGGCGGCGTTTTATGCCGAGATCGCCGTGGTCATCTGGCTGCTCAGCCATCGCATCGCATATCGGTCGATGGTAGTGCCGATCGTTGTCATCTCTCTTCTGAATTTCATGGCCTTTGGCTCCATGCTGTCAAGTATGCTTGCCCTGGCCGCTTTCAACGCCGTCTTCGCGGGGCTGTATTCGTGGCGGATCATCCGGGAAAAGCGGGGACGACTGAAGATAATCGCCATCAACCTCGTGTCGATCTTCGCGATGAGTTCGGGCCTGATCTTCCTGCTCTACAGAGGCATGTATAAAAATATGATAGGAAGCAGGGCGCTTACCAAAATGAATTCCGGATGGCACGGATGGTCTTCATTGGGCGATTTCCTCAATCAACTGCTCATCGTAAGGGTCTTTGCCAGGGGCAACAATTTCGGGGCATTCGTGTTCTATGCCGTTATCGCCCTGCTACTGGCGGCGATCGGGCTGCACATATACAGGTTCGTCGAGTCCGCCAGGAACAAAACATCCCGCCGGAGCCGCGGCATCGACAATCCCGCCGCCTTCATGCTGCTCGTTACCGCGGCAATGTTCATAATGATCTTCGTCTACAGTATAATCCTCAACAATAGCCTCGGACGCCTGCGAAGCCAGGTCTTCTTAACGCCCCTGGTCCTGATCTCGTCGGTCATAATCCTCGAAAAGTTCGCCGCTGCTGTTCGCAGACCGCCCTTTAACCGTCTTGCATACGCAGTCGTCCTGCTGCTCGTTGTCAGTGTAACATTGGGAAGATTGCCTTCATTTCGCCGCTTCGACAAATACAGCATGACAGGGCCGCTCGTCCGAATGCTCAAGGCAATAGACCCGAACAAAAAATGGTCCATGGGTTTTTCCGAGCCAATGGGGCTGTTGTATATGGCTTTCAGATATTACCAGCAATTTGGCTATAACCTTACTTTCGCTCCAAAAAAGCCACCGGCAACGAACCCGTCCAATTTTGATGTCGTTATCTACAGGATGGGCAGACAGCCGGAGAAATCGCTCTGCATCGATTGGGAATATTTCAGCGATTTCAGCGTCGCGGTGACGATCAATTCCGCGCTCCCGTCCGACAAGGTCATCATAAATGCAGCCCAGCCGAAAGATTAAAACAGACTTACAAAATAAATAAAAATAAATACCGTTAATTACATGGAAAGGGATTTTCGATGGACACGAAGCAGGAAGAGGGTGAACCAAGACCGCTGACCAGAACCGATTGGATAAGATTCGGAGCACTTAAGGTCCAGGCCAGCAGCAGAAGGATCTGGCAGCTGGTGGCGCTTATTGCCATTGCAGGTCTCATAGCTGTCATTATTACCGACGCATTGCTCTACATGCAAAGAGAGATGCAGTTCGAGCGGTTAAGCTACGAGAAACAAATACTTGTTAACCGCAATGACACCCTGATAACCAGGCTCAGTTCGCTCGATGCGGCGATAAAGAAATACAGCCAGATGGCCAACATGACCCGAACCGAGAAGGACCAGCTCACGGTGGAAAAGGGGATACTTTCGGCCCAGATCGATTTCCTTCTAAGCGAGATCGAATCCCTCGAGGCCAAAATCCAGGAAGATCCTTTAGATCCGGAGCAACCGGCAGACACCGCTGAAGAAGTCGTCGAATAGATCGCGGTTATGCGAAAGAGGGCAGTGCTGAATATCGGGCGGCAACGAAGAACCGGGACTTTGCTCTATCTCGTTACGCTGTCGGTCTGCCGCCTGCCGAACACGAAGCCGAATGCGGACTTGATGTCCTCGAGGATCATGTATAGCGACGGAACCAGCAGCAGCGTGATAAGCGTCGCAAACAGCACGCCGAACGCCAGGCTCACCGCCATCGGGATCAGGAACTTGGCCTGAAGGCTCTTTTCCAGCATCATCGGCATCAGCCCGCAAAAAGTGGTCATCGTTGTAAGCATAATAGGCCGAAATCTCCGCGTCGCCGAGTCACGGATCACCTGATGGATCTCGATCCCCTCGGCCCGTTCACGGTTGATAAGGTCGACCATGATCAGCGAATCGTTGACAACTATGCCGGTAAGAGCGACGATGCCGAACACCGAAAGGATCGAAAGGTCGAAACCCATGATCAGGTGGCCGATAACCGCGCCGACCAGCCCGAAGGGTATCGCCGACATGATGATAGCCGGCTGAATGTAGTTCTTAAACTGAATCGCCAACAAACCGAATATCGCCAGCAGCGCCACAAGTGAGCTTTGGCCAAGGCTCTTGGCAATGTCCTTTTGTTCACGCTGCTGGCCTTCCAGACCGAAGATCAGACCGGGATAGCGATCGCGAAGCTCCGGAAGAACACGCCCGAAAATATCGGCGTTGATCTCGTTGGCATTTGCAATGCTGTCATCGATGTCGGCCTTGACGTTGACCACACGCCGCCTCTCGGCGCGGTCTATCGTAGCGTAACCGCGAGACATCTTCACGGCGGCCACGTCCCTGAAGGGT
>DAOVVQ010000355.1 GCA_030637065.1 Planctomycetota bacterium | reverse complement strand
TTCACGACGCCCGCAACCGCATCAGAGCCGTATACGGTAGAGGCACCGCCCGTGATGATCTCCACACGCTCGACCAAGGCCTGCGGCAGATTGTTGACGTCGATTGCGCTGCTGACACCTGAGGGACCGAGACGCCTGGCATTCAGCAGGACGAGCGTGCGGCCGGCGCCAAAGCCACGCAGGTTAATCCTCGCGGTTCCGTCTCCAGGATTGTTGGAGGTCCGGCCGAAGTCGGGTACGACCTGCGGCATCTTATTCAGCGTTTCTTCGAGGGTGGCCTGTCCCGAAAAAGCGATCGTATCGCTGTCGATCGTCGCGATCGGGCTTGGCGAAGAGAAGTCGCGACGTTTGATGCGCGATCCTGTGACGACGATTTCTTAGAAAGTATTATCGTCAGCGTCGGCATCAGCCGAATCGTCATGAGCCCGGGCATCGGTGACCCACAAAAGAAATGTGGCGACGAAGAGAGTCGATGTGCAAATACCAACCCGGCGGAGTGCCGGCATACGGCCCCTTACCATTCTCTGCATCCCCCGTGCTGCTGATCAGGGCAGGATTATCTTGAGATTATCTTACACTTATTGAGCATTGAATTCGATTCTCTGAGCTGTAAACCCTTGTTTTGCCTATTGGAATTCCAGCGCCCGGAGACAAGAGTTTGCGATCTGCAGTATGAGCGAGGAAGCCACTATATAAAGAATGGTTATATGGCAAATACAGTAGTGCTTTAATGGCTGGCTAGCGGACTGACTGTGATTTCCTGAGCTACCGTGGGGCATTTACGGGAGTCTTTGCCTTGGGCTGCTAAACTGGTTGAGGTGGTCCGTCGATTCAGGGGGTCTTGTGGGCAGGATCGGGCAATTCATCAAAGACGCCGGCCGGCGGCGGGTGCTCCCTACGGTAGCGCTTTACATTGTCGCGGCGTGGGTCGCGATTCAGGTAGCCGATCTGGCTATCGATGCCGGCGTGCTACGCTGGCCATTGAGAAACGTCTTTGTCGCGGCATTCCTCGGTTTTCCCGTCGCGCTGGTTCTCAGCTGGTTCTACGATATCACTCGCCGAGGGATAGTGCGGACGCCGCCGGTCGGCGCGGATGCCTCGTTCGACAGATCGCTGCACAAGCGAGACTACTTGCTGTTTGCATCCTTGGCAGCGGTTTGGTTTGTGGCCAACGTGTTTGTCCACACTCCGGCCCCGGTCGATAAGTCAATCGCCATCCTGCCGTTCGAGAACCCGGGGCACGATCCTGCCAATGCCATGTTTGCCTTCGGCATTCGTGTTGACCTGCAAACCCAGCTGCAAAACCTTCACGATCTCAAGATTATTGCGCGCGAGTCGACGGACAGGATAGATAGCGACATGTCGCTTCCCGAAATGGCCCTCAAGCTGGGGGCGGCCTACATAATGAAGGGCTCGGTAGAGCGAGTTTTGAATCGGGTGCGCATTAGCGTAACTCTGATCGACGCGGAGAAAGAGCAGCAAACCTGGGCAGGTAGCTATGATCGTGAGCTGACGGCCAGCAATTGGTTTGACATTCGAAATGAGATTTCCGGGGTTATCACGGACACATTACAGGCCGAGCTGTCTCCGACAGAGCAAGGGAGACTGGAGACCGTGCCCACCGAAAACCTGGCCGCCCTCCAGGCGTATTATCGTGGCAAACAACGCATGGCGAAACGCACCGTAGGCTCGCTGGCTGAAGCAATTGGCTATTTCCAGCAGGCCACCGAACTCGACCCGGAATTTGCGCTGGCTTGGGTTGGTTTGGCGGATAGCTACTCCCTGCACAGGCTTTACGCCAGCTTACCACTCGATGAAATGCTTCCAAAAAAGGAAGCCGCGATCGACAAAGCGCTGGAGCTGGATGATTCTTTAGGCGAGGCGTACGCGTCTTTGGCGACGCTCCTATGGCAAAAGGATGATCTGGCCGCTGCCGAAGTTGCGTTCAAACGTGCCCTGGAGCTGAACCCCAACTATGCAACCGCCCATCAGTGGTATGGCACGCTCCTGGGTAATCTTGGCCGAAGAGAAGAAGGCCTTGCCCAAAAGAGGAAGGCCATCGCGCTCGACCCGCTCTCGGCGGTAATTAATCACTCCGCTGGCCTGACGCTCGAGATTTTGGGCCGGTTTGATGAGGCGTTGGAGCAGTACAGGATAGTCATCGAAATCGATCCAGCGTTTCCCAACCCCTATGAAGGTACTGCGCGTATTTATTGGCAGGCACTTGGACAACTTGACGAAGCCGCTGTCTGGTTCAGAAAGTCCGCTGCCCTCGACCCCGCCCAGGCATCTGCCCCCATCATGCTCGCCATGATTTACCTGGACCTCGGTGACTCTGCCCAGGCAGAGTTCTGGTTCAACCGAGTACTGGAACTGGCACCGGGCCCCTATTGGCCGATTGCGGCCGGTGAGATTCTCAATTTATACCGCGGTGAAGAAACCAAGGCGTTTGATTACGGGCGCGAATTACTGACGATTGACCCAGGGTCCATATACACACTCGCTCATCTGCGTAACCATGATTTGCAGGCGGGCCGCTAACTTGAGGCACGTGCCCGGTACGAGCGTGCCTACCCGGCGTTGTTGCAGGAGG